>NZ_JABXEP010000167.1:0-16835 GCF_013372605.1 Myxococcus sp. AM009 | reverse complement strand
GGAGAAGCCCGCCCCGGACCGCAGCTCGCCCGAGCTGGGCCCGGACGGCCTCCCCCAGGTGTCGCTGCTGCGCCGCGGCGTGGAGCGCTGGCAGGCCGGCCACCCGTGGATCTACCGCGCGGACCTCAATGGAGACCCCGGGCTGCCCGGCGGCGAGGTGGTGCGCGTGACGGACACCCGGGGGTGGTTCCTGGGCAAGGCCTTCTATTCGAAGCACTCGAAGATTTCCCTGCGCTGGCTCTCCTTCGACGACGTCGCGGTGGACGCGGACTTCTTCCGTGAGCGGCTCCTGGCCGCGGACCGGCTGCGCCAGCTGGCCCTCCCGGGGGAGCGGACGTACCGGCTGGTGCATGGCGAGGCGGACGGCCTGCCCGGGCTCGTGGTGGACCGCTACGGCGACTACCTCAGCGCGCAGTTCCTAGTCCCCGCCATGGAGCAGCGCAAGGCGCTCATCGCCGACCTGCTCCAGGCGCAGTTCAACCCGCGCGGCATCATCAACCGCTCCGACGTCGGCGTGCGCAACCTGGAGGGCCTCACCCCGGAGAAGGGCGTGCTGCGCGGCGAACACCCCGGCCCGGTGTCCTTCGACGAGGGCCTGGTGAAGATGCGCGCGGACCTGCTGGAGGGCCAGAAGACGGGCGCCTTCCTGGACCAGCGCGAGAATCACGTCATGGCCGCGCACTACGCCCACGGCGAGGCGCTGGACTGCTTCTCCTACGTCGGCGGCTTCGCGCTCCAGCTCGCCACGCGGGCCCGGCACGTCACGGCGATTGAAATCTCCGAGGCGGCCTCGGCGCAGCTGCGGGAGAACGCGGCGGCCAACAAGCTGAGCAACCTGGACGTGGTGGTGGCCAACGCCTTCGACTACCTCCGCGACGCGGTGGACGACGGCAAGCACTTCGACACCATCGTCCTGGACCCGCCCTCCTTCGCGAAGAACAAGGACGCCATCCCCGCCGCGGTGCGCGGGTACAAGGAAATCAACCTCCGCGCCATCCAGCTGTTGCGGCCCGGCGGCATCCTCATCACCGCCAGCTGCACGTACCACGTGGACGAACAGGCCTTCGAGGACATGCTCGCCTCCGCCGCCGCGGACGCCCGCCGCCGCGTGCAAATCATCGAGCGCCGCGGCGCCAGCCGGGACCACCCCGTGCTGCTCAACCTGCGCGAGACGCGCTACCTGAAGTGCTTCGTGCTCCGGGTGCTTTGAGGCCACGCCCATGCGGACGCGGGACTGGGACGACGAGGAGGACGACGCGCCCCTGGGGGGCACCCGCGAACGGGAGCGCGCGCTGAAGGAAGTGCGCGCCGTCTACCGCCAGGCGGACGCGGCCTACGCCCCCTACTCCTGCCCGGCCAGCGGCGAGTGCTGCCAGCTGGCCGTCACGAAGCGCCAGCCCTGGCTGTGGCAGCCCGAATGGGAGCTGCTGTCCCGAGGCCGCCCGCTGCCCCCGCCCCGCGCGGACGGCGGCTGCCCCTACCTGGACGCCACGGGCCTGCGCTGCTCGGTGTACGCGGACCGGCCCTTCGGCTGCCGGACCTTCTTCTGCCAGCGCATCCAAGGCCCCTCACGCCAACCGGCGGAGACGGTGGCCACCCTGCTGGAGCGGCTGGAGCGTGTGTCCCAGCGCGTGGCCCCTTCGCTGAAGGCTCCGCGCCCCCTGTTGGACTGGCATGCGGAGGCCTGGCGTGCGACCACGAAAGCTTGAATTGCATCTTTTAAATTCAAGCCTAGGCAGGAATTCAAGGCGCGAACGCCCCGTTGATACATAGAAGTGTTGAAACACGCATGACCCCAGGAGTGGGAATGGCGCGGGGAGTGGTATGCCAGGGGTGGGGGCTCTCGCAGGTGAAGGACGCGGTACGGGTCCCCTGGCCTTCTGGAGTTCCCTGGACACCTCGGAAAGCGCCGAACCTTTCATCGTGATTGCTCCTCGCTGGCTCGTCGCACCGCAAGAATTCAAGGGAACGCTGTCCGCCGCGGAGGCGGCCGAAGCCATGGCTCGCGGCCTCCGCGAGTCCTCGCCGGAAGTGGTGCTGGACGTGGCGCCGCTCGCGGATGGCGGGCCGGGCACCGTGGAGGCGCTGCTGGCGGGCCTGCGTGGCGAGCGTCGTCAACAGGTGGTGCGTGGGCCGCTGGGCGCGCCCGTGGAAGCGCACTGGGCCCTGGTGGAGGACGGACGCACCGCGGTGGTGGAGATGGCCGCCGCGTCCGGCCTGTCACTGCTGGCGCCCGAGGCTCGCGACGCCCTGAAGGCGTCCACCTACGGCACGGGCGAGCTGATGCACGCGGCGCTGGAGTCGGGCTGCGAGCGCATCATCGTCTGCCTGGGCGGCAGCGCCACCACGGACGCGGGCACGGGGGCCCTCAACGCCCTGGGCTTCCGCTTCCTGGACGCGCGGGGACAGCCGCTTGCCCCGGGAGGCGCGGCGCTGGCCCAGCTCGCCCGCGTGGACGCGAGTGGCCGTCATCCCCGCCTGGGCGCCGTGGAGCTGCTGGGTGCCACGGACGTCACGTCTCCCCTGTTGGGGCCAGACGGAGCCGCGCGGCTCTTCGGTCCGCAGAAGGGCGCGGACGCGGCCGGCGTGGAAGCCCTGGAGGCGGCGCTGGCACACGCTGCCTCGGTGCTGGGGGAGACGTCCGCGGGCTGGCCCGGCGCGGGCGCGGCGGGCGGCTTCGGCTTTGGCCTGCAGGCGCTCGCGGGCGCGCGACTGGTGCCCGGCTACGAGCTGGTGTCACGCGCGCTGGGCCTGGAGCGGCGCGTGTTGATGGCGGACGTGGTGCTCACCGGCGAGGGCCGCTTCGACCGTCAGACGGCGCTGGGCAAGGGCCCGGGCGGCCTCGCGCGGATGGCCCGAGAGCAAGGCACGCCGGTGGTGCTCTTCGCCGGACAGGTGCGGCGGGATGAGGGCCTGGCGCTGGACCTCTTCCACGAGGTGGTGGAGCTGAGCGCCCACGCCCAGCCGGGCGAAGCGGCCTCGAAGGTGCTGTGCGAGGCCGCCGCGCGGTGGGCCGCCCAGCGCCTCAAGGGACGCTGAGCTGGGCCGTCACTTCGAGCCGGGCTTCGCCGGTGCCGCGCCCGCCAGCTTCCAGTGCACCAGCGCGTCCTTCGTCCCGTCATACATGACGAGCGACGGCGCCCCGCCCGTCCACAGCAGCGCCGCGCCCTTCTCCGGGACGGCGCCCAGCGCCAGGGGCGGCTTGAAGGCCGCGCCCACCTGCTGCACGTACAGGTGCGGGTCGCGGCCCGCGCTGTTCAGCACGCGGTAGTAGAGCCAGTCGCCCTCGGGTGACAGCGAGCCCAGCGTCACCGATTCGCCCGACGCATAACGCGCCAGCCGCACCGTCACCGCGGGCGCGCCTTCCCACGACACGCGCCAGATGCCGGGGTCCTCGGGCTTCTCCTTGCCCTCCTCCCGCTTCGGCGCCACGTCACGGCCCAGGGCCACGAGCGCCACCGGCAACGAGGGATGCAGACGCAGCGACTGCACCGTGAGGCCATCCACCGCCAGCTTGCGCAGCGCGAGCGCCAGCGGGTGCTCCGGCTGGGGTTTGGCCAAATCCGGCCCGTAGAGCTCCAGCGGCGCGCCGGGCTTCTGCACCGCCACCAGCCCCGCGCCCGCGTCCCACTTCACCGCGCCGACGACGGAGCCCAGCTCCAGCGAGCCCTGCTGCACGCGCTTGTCGCCGTCCAGCCGCCAGGTGCGCAGCCGGAAGTCGATGCGGTCCTCGGTGACGTAGTGCGTGGTGTCCTCCAGTTCCACCGCCACCACCTGCGGCGTGTGGGAGACCCAGGCGCCGCGGCTGGCCACCTCTTCCAGGCGCCCGGCCATGGACCACGTCTTGGCCAGCTGCCACTTGAGGTCGTACAGCACCAGCCGCCGCGTCTGGAGGTACGCCAGGTGCGTGGGTGACGGCGGCAGCATCGCGTGCAGCTCGCCCCCGGACACCTGCTCCAGGTACTCGTCGTCCACCTCGACGCGGCGCACCTCGGGGCCGGACAGCTCCAGCCGCCAGAGCTTGTCGTTCAGCGTGAGCACCGCCACCGAATCCGGCACGGGCGCCGGAAACACGAGCGCCACCTCGTTCCAGGGGAACGGCGAGGCCTGACGCACGGGCGCCGCGGGCGCGGGCAGCCCGGGCGTCAGCAGAAAGGGGTCCTTGTTGGGCTCCATGGGCGGGCGCTCCTACTTCGCCTTCGTGGTCGCGGAGAACAGCATGGGGCCGCTGGCCAGCCCGCCCGCCTTGTCAATCTGCTCCAGCGGGTGCTGCAGGCGCATCAGCGTCGTGAAGTTGTCCTCGAGCTTGTCCACCGGAGCGCCCGTCACCTTGAGCTTCTCCTGGAGCGCCTTGAGGCCCTCCTTCATCTTCGGGGCGACCTCCATCATGCGGTAGTAGCGCATGGGATTGACGATGGCGAACTGGGTGAAGAGGTTCACCTGCGTCGGCAGCTCCTTCTGGATGAACTCCAGCCCGCGAATCGTCCGGCTGTACCAGGCCGCGTACTCCACGGGCTCGGCGGTAATCATGTACCAGTCGGTGCCGAACATGACCTTCTTCAGCATCCACGGACTGGACTTGAGGATTTCCGCGAGCAGCTTCCACTTCTGCTTCTCCATCAAGTCCAGATAGGAGATGTCCGTGTAGAAGTTGGGGAACTCGTCGCACAGCTCGACGATGGAGCCAATCCAGCTCTTGTCGTATTGGACCTTCTGGCTGTCCTGCTTGACGGTGAGCCCCTTGCGGAAGTCCCAGAAGGTGCCGTCGCTGGCGAAGTGCGCCAGACACAAGCGCAGCTTCGGATTGTCATTGAGCACCGGGCGCCACGCCTCCGGGTGCACGTAGTTCTCGTAGAAGTAGCGCATCCGGCCCGGATTCAGCAGCTTCTCCTTGGCCTCGATGGCGTCCTCCACGCCGTTGCGCGCGCGGCGGAGCACCAGCGGGATGTGGCTCCTCCAGCTCGCCTCCAGCTCCGTCACGTAGTCGCGCGCCTTGGTGATGTTCGCGTCCGCGGCGGCGATGGCCTCCTGCGAGGGCCAGTACTTCGGGTCCTTCCGGATGGCCTCGTCCGGCTCATGGTCCAGGTAGAAGCGCCGCTCGTGCGTGTAGAAGCCCGACGGCGTGCAGTGGGTCATCAGCGGGATGTCCTTCGACGCGCATTCGGAGAAGAACCAGCTCAGGATGTCCTTCGCCGGCGCGTGGCGCTCCTTCGGCATGTAGCCCTGCGGGCTGTACATCTTGAAGCCGATGTAGGGCGCGGCCTGGGAGGCCGTCACCACCTTCTTGAAGGGCGCGGCCTTGTCCCCGTTCTTGATGAAGCGGCGCGGCTCGAAGTGATACATCGGCAGCAGCCGGAAGGGGTGCTCCGCCGTCACCTGCTCGGTGTGCCGGAGCTGCCGGCTCCACGTCTCGTGGAGGTCCGCCTCGTCGGACTTCGCGACAATCTTCTCACCCAGGTCGTCGGACTTCGTGCGCCAGCGGTAGGTGATGCCGGGCCCGGACTCCGTCTCCTCCTCGGTGTAGATGGGGTCGCCCTGGTAGCCAGCCAGGTGGCAGTAGTCCATGTCCATGGTGAGGACGATGGACATGCCCATGTAGGAAGCGCTGGCCTCCGCGTGGCCCTGCGTGGACGCATAGGCCCGCAGGGGCGCGGGGATGGTGTACTCCTCCACGTTGCCCATGCCATCCGCGGCGTAGCCCGTCCGGTCCTGGGCGAGGCTGTCATTGGAGCGCACGGCCTCTTCGCCAATGCGGTGCGTGTCGCGGTGGGACACATCCCCGATGTCGGGCGCGAACGGGATTTTCGCCGCCCAGAAGCCCAGGCGGTTGATCTTGGTGCGGCTGGTGCCCGTGCCGATGAGGAAGCCCAGGCCCTTGTCCTTCATCATCTGCACCAGCGCGGGCATGGGCGTGCAGTTGCCGCTCATGATGTGCATGTGCGCGTCGAAGTGGACGGGCGGCAGCGTGAGCGGCGTCCCCGACGTGGCGATGAGGTTCTGCGGCCCGCCGGCGGACACCTGGTTCTCCGGCATGTCCGGGATGATGACCCGGTCCTCCGCCTTCACCTCATTGGCGCCGCGCGTGGCGCGCAGGCCCCCGTTGTCCGGATGCTCGTAGATGAGCTTCCAGTCCTTGAACCCGTACTTCTGCGCGATTGAGTCGGGGGAGTCCCCGTCCTTGACGACGTACGTTTCCATCGCTGGCCTATCCGAAATGGCGCGTGTGCCCGCGCGGGCAGGTACGGCTCAGGAACCCTTGTTGATGCGGCCTGACATCTCCGGGAAGACGATGCGGTAGTCGCCGGGCGGCACCTTCTCCACCACGCCCTTCCCGCTCCCGTCCACGCGGCCCTTCTTGATGCTTCCGTCGGGCATGTGCAGCTCGAAGGGCTGATCTTTGATGGGCTTGCCGTCCACGCCCTTGAGGTTGAACTCGACGTTGACGGGGTCCGGGTCCTTGAGGTGCTCCAGCTCCTTCGCCTCACGCGAGTCGCTCTTGAGCGAACCGGCCGCCTCCATCTTCACCTTGCCACCCTTGATCTTCACTTCCTTGCCGTCGACGGTGAGCGTCTTGAGGGCGAAGGTCACCTTGCCGGACTTCTCCATCTTCAAGATGAGGTTGTCACCGACGAGCAGCGAGAAGGTGTCCGCCTTCAGCTCGAACTTCTTGGCCAGGCCCGCCATGGCCTCGGTGACGTAGATGCCGGTGGTCTTCCCGATGTCCTCTTCCCAGTCCTTGCCGATGGTCAGCGTGAGCTGGCCCTTGGTGCGCAAGTCCCAGTCCTGGCCGACGTCCACCGTCTTGTCCTTGGCGACCGTCTCCTGACGCGAGCCCAGCACGTGCTCGGTGTGCGCGGCGGCGACCTCCAGACCGCGCGCGCCGCCGGTGGCCTCGTTGTAGGCCAGCGCCACGTTGACGCTGTAGACGCCGCCAATGGTGGTGGCCTTCGCGGCGCCCACGTTCTCCATGGCGCCCTGGAGCACCAGCGCGGTGAGGTTGCCCCCCACCGTCATCGTCTGGTTCCCCTCCACCTCCTCGTCGTGGGACAGCGTCGTCCGGGTGGCGCGGTTGCCCTGCACCAGCAACGTCTGGTTCTGCTCCACGACGCCCACGTCGTCCAACCCCACGCGCAGCTCCTGGTTGCCCTCCACCGTGCGCTCGCGGTCCTTCTTCACCAGCAGGTCCTCGAAGCCCGTCACCTGCTGGTCCTTGTCGTTCTCCGTGAGCAGGTCCTCGTCCTTCTGCGCGTGGGTGAAGACCTCCTCCTGGCCCGCCGCGTCCTCGACTCGGACCTCGTTGAAGCCGTCGCTGCCCAGGCTGGACGCGCTCTTGCGCGTGGACTTCGTCTTCTCCCCAGGCAGGCCATACGGCACCGTGTTGGTCCCGTTGTAGACGGCCCCCGCCACCAGCGGCCGGTCCGGGTCGCCTTCCAGGAAGCGCACCACCACCTCCTGGCCAATGCGCGGCAGCCACACGTCTCCCCAGGCCGGCCCGCCCCACGGCTGGCCCACCCGCACCCAGCACGAGGACTTCTCGTCCCGCTTGCCCTCGCGGTCCCAGTGGAACTGCACCTTGATGCGCCCGTGCTCGTCGGTGTGAATCTCCTCGCCCGCGGGGCCCACCACCGTGGCCGTCTGCGGGCCCGCCAGCTGCGGCAGGGGCGTCAGGCGCCGGGGCCGGAAGGGCACCGCCTTGGGCAACAACTGGTACTGGTTGCGGTACAGGCCCTGAATCGCCTCGCTGCCCGCGCTGACGTCCGGCTGCGTGCCCGAATGCACCACCTCCGTCACCAGGTACTCGCCCGCGAAGGTGCCGTCCTCCGGCGACTGCACCTCCAGCAGGTACCCGGGCGTCAGGCGCGGCGCCACGCCCTGTCCCATCAGCGTGCGCCCGCCCATGCTGGCAGCCTCCGTGCGCACGTTCGTCGCCGCCTTGCCCACGCCCGGCGCCACGTAGCCCGCTGGGTAGTCGTAGAGCTCCAGCTCCGTGACACCTTCGGGCGCCTGCGCCTTGCCGGAGATGTCCAGGCTGGGCTTCTCGAAGTCGAAGTCCTTCAGGTGCACGGCGCCGGGACGCAGCCGGTGCACCACCTCCAGCGCGGAGAGGTACTCACCTTCCACCACCTCCTTGCCCAGGCTGGGGCGCAGCGGCAGTTGCAGGCCCTGCGGCAGGGGCGCGTGCGCGCTGGGCTTGTCTCCCAGCACCAGCGTGTGCCCGTCCTCGGCGTGCTCGAAGAAGTAGAAGATGCCTTCCCACTCCATGAGGCGGCTGAGGAAGGCGAAGTCGCTCTCCCGGTACTGCACGCAGTACTCGCGGGGGGCGTAGCTGCCGGACAAGGCCAGCCGCGTCTTCACGCCCGCCTCGCCCAGGACGGCATTGAGGATGTCCGGCACGGACTTCTGCTGGAAGATGCGGCTGCGGTGGTGCTGGGTGAGCCGCCACAGCCGGGGCACCACGTGCGCCCGGTAGCGGCGGCGGCCCGTCTTCATTCCCAGCGACTCCACCTCGCGCACCCAGCCATGCACGTAGCGCGGCGCGCTGTCGCGGATGGCCAGCGTCAGCAGCGCGTCCTGCTCCAGCAGCTCGCTGGTGGCGATGGGCTCGCCATCCTTCGCGAAGAAGTCCACCCGGAAGTCGAACAGGTGGCTCAACGCCTCAGTGCCCGAAATGCCCGAGACGCTCAGCGCCTCGGCGCCATGCGCGCCGAGCTGCACCGTGAACGCAGGCGGATTGAACTGAGCGGCCATGACTCCCCCTTCACCGACGCGGAGGTCCCCAGCCTCGCCGGGAACGAACGGGAGATTCTACCACACGCGGGGTACGTGGGCGCACTCGCTCGGAATGCCGCCCCGGCTACCCCTCCAGCGGGTCCGAGGTCCGGACCACCCGCATCCCCGCCGCCTGGAAGTCCCGGAGGGCCTCCTTCGCCAGCCGGGGGAAGTCCAGCGAGGCGGGCAGCGGCGCCAGGGGGGGCGCCGGCACCGGACTCATGGCGTCCTCCAGGATGTGGATGCGGCCCATCTTCGACGGGTCCGTCCGTTCAATGTGACGCCGCAGGTCCAGCAGCGTGTTCAGCACGCAGTGGGAGCTGGCCTGGCCGAACACGTAGACGCGGTCGAAGGACATCAGGTGCTCGAAGAGGCGCGTATTGAAGGCCCCGACCTGCTGCCCCTTCACCTCCGTCACCTCGGGCGACAGCACGGAGTAGTTCTCCGTGAGCGGGTGCTCCCCCTTCAGCTCGAAGTGCGTGGGCACGTCGCGCACCAGGGCGTGGAAGAGGCTCGCCTCGAAGACGGACGGCACCAGCGCGTGGCTCAGGCCGCCCAGCATCGCGTGGAAGGGCCAGACGGTGAGCACGTACCGGCCGCTGGCCTCCAGTTGCTCGCAGTAGGCCAGGCTCTCCTCGTGGGAGCGCGTGGCCCGCCACCGGCCGGAGCGCACGTCTGACGCGGTGATGGCCGTGAGCGGCGGCGGCGGCCGGCCCTCCGCGTCCCGCCACCAGGACGGATGGAACACGTGGAACGCCCGGTGGGTGTCTAGCGAGAACACCAGCTCCGTCACCCGGTCCAGGTTCGCGTAGAGCCAGCGCAGCGTGCGCTGGGTGTCCTCCACCGCGCCGGGCACGAAGAGACTGGCGCCCGGCGTGCAGAAGGCCACCTGCACGTCGATACCGAACGCGGCGATGCGCGTCGCGTCCTCGCGCGCGGGGCGGAGGCGGTGCTCCGCCACGTAGCGGAGGGCCTCCTCCGCAACCTCCGCGCCACGCTCCAGGAAGAGCTGGCTGACGCGGGCGTCCTCGTGGAAGCGGGGAATGGGTAAGGGCATCTCGGCCTCAGCGCTGCTGCTGGGGGAAGTGGCGGCGGTGCAGCGCATCCACCAGCGCCTGCGTCGCGGCGGTGTAGGCCACGCGCGCCTCGGCCGCCGGCTCCCGCGCCCCCACCAGCGACGGAGTCTCCGGCGCGCTCTCCATGAGTGGGATGTAGCCGTCCGGGACGGGCTCGCCCACCTGGCCCACCAGCCCGATGGGCCCCGAGCCATGGCGGCGGCGGAAGAGGACGGGCTCGCCGGGGATGCTCTTCTTGCCCTCGGCCAGCTCGTTGCCGAACTTCATCACCGGCGTGTTGCCCGTGCGTGACAGCTTGTAGATGGCGGCGACCTTGTCCCGGGTGAGCGGGCAGTCCATGGTCCGCGCGACGATGTGACCGCCGTAGCCGTAGAACTGGGCCGACGGCTCCCAGCCCACCTGCCGCCGCAGCTCCTCGAACTCCCGCGTGGCCTCCGCGTCCAGTCCGTCCTCCAGGATGTTGACGGGGCGAATCCCCAGGTCCCGCGCCCGCGTCACCGCGTAGAGGTACTGGAGCTTCTTGTTGCCGGAGTCGAAGCGGATGGAGTCGTTGTTGCCGGGCTCCTCCTGGATGAGCTGGAAGGCCGCGGGGATTCCGGACGTGAGCGTGTCGAAGGTGTCCAGCAGGTAGCTGGAGCGCTGCGGCCGGCGCTCGCGCATGGCCCGGAACGCGGCCTCATCCGAGCCATAGCGCTGGATGTGCTCGTGCCCCATGGTGCCCACCGGGGCCATGCCCAGCTTCGCGGCCCCGTCCACGTTGGAGGTGCGCGTGACGCCAGCGTCCTTGCAGCTTCGCAGCGCCAACTCGTGCTGCTCCAGACAGGTGGCCGCGCGCAGGCCCACCTCGAAGATGCGGGACGGGTCCTCGACGATGTCCACCAACTCCTTGACGGTGGCGAAGACGCGCTTGGCGTAGCCCTCAGCGTCCACGGTGATGGGCACCGCCTTCACGCCCACCGCGTCGAGCGTCTCCAGCGCGATGGCCTTCTGCGCGTCGCACGTCACGGTGGCCAGCGCGCGGGCCAGCGCGTCCCGGTCCGACAGCGCCAGGGTGGCGACCTGGATGCGGAAGTTGAGCTGGAGCAGCAGCGGCTCCACCCAGGACACCAGCGCCGACGGGCCCGTCAGCGTGAGGATGGGCTCGCGCGGGTAGAAGAGCGCGCCCTTGGGGATGGCGCGGATGCTGAGCTTCTCACGGCGGAGGATGGCCGCCTTGAACCCCACGCCCATCTCATAGTCGTACCGGCCCAGGTAGTCGTAGTCCTCCGCCCTGGGCTCCGGGATGAGCGACTGGACGAAGGCCGCCACGTCGAGCGGCATCACCTGGAGCCCCCCCCGCCGGTGCGAGTAGTAGAACGTTTCCCGACGAAGCGGCCAGCCAGCCTCCGCCATGCTGAACTTGTAGCCATCCGTCGCGAGCAGCGAGGTCGACATCCTGGGGTCCTTCCTCCGATGTCGTGAAGAGTAAACGCGTCAGGGTTGCGTTTCCTAATCACCCCTCGTGGATTCCCCGGGCATGACTTGAAAGCGGGGTTAAATGGAGGCGCATGCCCCGTGAGCCCACCAGACGCCTGCTGCCAGCGCTCGTCGCGAGCCTGGGCGTGCATGGGCTCCTGTGGCTGGCCCTGGAGGGCGGGGGGGAGCCCGTCACGCGGCCACCTCCGCCTGACTTGCCACCGGCCCTTGAATGGGTCGACGTGGAGGTGGCGGAGGCACCACCCGCGCGGGCCGCGGAGCCTCCTCCGGAACCCGCCTCGCCGCCCAGGGCCACCGGCACTCCGCCGCTGGAGCGCGACCCAGCGCCTGCCCACGAGAGTCCCCAGTTCGCGCACGACACGCCCGTCGCCCAGGCGGACGCGCAGCCTGCACGTGACGCGGAGGTTCCCGACACGGCGCCGGCAAGCCCCCGCTTCGCGGACGCGCCCCTGGCGGGCACACCTCCCACGGACATTCCCCGCGCCAACGCCGCCCCGGGCTCGCGGCTGTTGCTCGCGGCCCGTCAGGTCACCGCGCTTCCAGGAGCGCACCACGGCGTGGCGGCGGAGCTCGACGGCGGCGTCGTGGACCCGCGGGCGCCGCCTTCGGCCCAGGCCCTGGTGGAGGAGCTGGTGTCCGAAAGCGTGGGCCGAGGCCGGGTGGAGCGCGGGCTGGTGCACCCTTACTACGGACAGCTCGGCAAGGCGCTGATGAAGGCGTGGGACGCCGACCGCGCCGTGAAGGAGCACGGCCTCCAGGGCTACTTCGACATGGGCATGGAGCGCGGCCGCGCGTACTCGCGCATCTGGATGGAGCGCGCGTCGGACTACGGCGCGTCGGGCTCGTTCGCCGCGAAGAATGGCCCGGGCGAGGACCGGCGCAGGCCGCTCAGCACGGCCGGAGACCCCACGCTCAATGCCCGCCGCGAGCTGCGCCAGCAGATGCGCCAGGAGTTCCGCACCACGCGCCGTGCCCTCATCCGCGTCGTCCAGGACACGAAGGGGAACCTCGTGGACGTGCACCTCCTGGAGCCCAGCCACGAGCCCCAGGTCGACAAGGAGGCCCTCAAGGACGTGCGCGCCATGGCGGAGAAGCTGCCCCCGCCGCCGGACGAGGCCGTGGGCGGCCGCTCGCGGCTCACCAGTGTCTGGGAGTTCGAGCTGCTCATCTCCATCAGCCCGCCCGTCCCCACCTTCAGCTTCGAGTTCGACGAAGCGCTCGGCTTCATCGACGCCCGCCTTCCGCTGGACCGCCGCATCTACAAGCGCGTGCGGCTGGTCGAGGTCCGCTGAGCCGGCTCAGGACGCGCGGGACTTGCGCGCCGCCTTCGCCTTGGGCTTCGCGGGCCTGGCGCTCTTCGCCTCCACCGCCGCGCCACGCGCGCGGCCGGAGCGCGCCGTCGTGGTGACCTGCGGGCCATAGAGGCGCGCATAGTCCTTCATGCTGCGCTTGATGACCTCGAGCGCCTCCGGCTGGTCGTAGACCTCGGCGATCTCCACGCTGCGCTTCCCCTCACCGGGAATCTGCTTGTAGGTGAGGAAGTAGTGCTTGAGGCGGTCGAGCAGCGCGCGCGGGAGCTGCGCGATGTGCTGCAGCTCGCCGTACACCAGGTCGGACTCCAGCACCGCGATGATCTTGTCGTCGGCCTCGTCGCCGTCGACCATGCGGAAGCCGCCGATGGGAATCGCGCGCACCAGCAGGTTGCCGCTAGAGATGACCTTCTCCGTCAGCACGCAGATGTCGATGGGGTCCCCGTCGCCCTTGATGTCCTTCAGGCCCGTGCGCTCGGCGCAGCGCTTCGCCACCAGCTCGTCGCAGTACGTCTGCGGGATGAAGCCGTAGAGCGTGGGGCACTGGCTGCTGAAGCGCTGCGGCCGGTCCAGCTTGAGGATGCCGGACTCCTTGTCCAGCTCGTACTTCACCGCGTCCGTGGGGACGATTTCGATGTACGCGGTGACGATTTCGGGGGCGTCCTCACCCGGGGTGATGCCGTGCCACGGGTGCGCCTGGGAGGTGGTCTGGATTGGCTTCTTCATGGCGTGTCTCCCGAGCGCTTGCAGGCCTCGGCATAGAGTTCTGCGACCGCGTCCTCCAACTGGCGCGTGAGCGCGTCGCGGTCCTGCATCGTCAGTCCCTGGGTGGAAATGGGCTTGCCCACCATCAGCGCCACCCGCTGGCCCCACCGCACGGCCCGGCCCCCCTTGGGAAGGATGAGCCGCGTTCCCGACACGGCCAGGGGCACCACCGGAACGCCCGCCTGGATGGCCAGCGCCGCGGCGCCCTTCTTGAACGGCCGCAGCCGCCCATCCGTGCTGCGCGTGCCCTCCGCGAAGAAGAGCACGCTCACCCGCTCCCGCAGCGCCGTGACGGCTTCCGACAGGCGGGCCCTGTCTCCCCCGCCGCCGGTGCGCTCCACCGGGATGTTGCCCGCGCGCCGGAGCGCCGGCCCGAAGACGGGGATGCGGAACAGCTCCGCCTTGGCCACGTAACGCGTGTGCTTGCGGATGTGGGCGAAGTTCACCAGCGCGTCGTAGTGCGACTGGTGGTTGCTCGCGAAGACGACGTGTGTGTCAGTGGGGAGGTTCTCGAGCCCCACCACCTCATGCCGCACGCCCGCGGACGCCAGCACCGAGCGCGCCCACAGCACCAGCAAGCCGTCCGCGTCCTTGGCGTCCCGCAGCGACAGCGCCGACACCACGGGAGACAGCACACCGGTGATGCCCACCGCCGCCGTTCCAGCAAAGGCCGTCTGCAGGAGCTTGCGAATCAAACGAACTCGTGGGCGGGGAAGAGGAGCACGTCCGAGATGCGCTGGACCCCGAGCAGCAGCATCAGGATTCTATCGAGCCCGACGGCGATGCCCGCCGAGGGTGGCATTCGCCCTACCGCGTCAAGGAACCGCTCGTCCAGAGGATACACGGCCCGGCCCAGCTGGCGCCTGAGCGCCTGTTCTTCTGTCAATCGTGCGCGCTGTTCCTCGGGGTCCGTCAGCTCGGAGAACCCGTTCGCCAGCTCAAGGCCCTTGGCGTACAGCTCCACCCGCTCCGCCACCGTGGTGTCACCGGGCTTCAGCCGGGACAGCGCCGCCATGGAGGCCGGGTACTCAATCAAGAAGGTGGGCCGCTCGTGGCCCAGGCCGGTCTCCACCTTCTGGAGGAAGAGGTGGAAGAAGACGTCGTCGAACGTCTCCGCGTCCCCGGTGCGCACCCCGGCCGCCTCCGCCGCCCGCTTCAACGACGGGCCGTCCGCGTGCTGGCGGAGGTCCACCCCGGTGGCGCGCAGCACCGCGTCACGCACCGTCAGGCGCTCATAGGGGGTGCGCGTGAAGAAGGCCGGGTCCGCCCCGGGCTCCCCTTCCGTCGCGCCGCGGCCGGCCTCCGCCAGCGCCCCTTCCAGGTCCTCCATGATGGCGTGGTAGTCCGCGTGGGGCCGGTAGAACTCCAGCATCGTGAATTCCGGATTGTGGGTCGGGGAGACCTCCCCATTCCGGAACACCTTGCAGAGCTGGAACAACGGCCCGGCCCCGTCCGCGAGCAGCCGCTTCATGGCGTACTCGGGGCTGGTGTGCAGGTAGAGCGTCCGCGCGGAGCCCACGTCCGTTTCCGGGATGAAGCCGGCCTCGAACGCGTTGATATGCGGCTCCATCCCCGGGGTGGGGATGAGCAGCGGCGTCTCCACCTCCAGGTAGCCATGGGCGGCGAAGAAACGTCGCAGGGCGGAGTAGAGGGACTGGCGTCCCCGGGCGGCCCGCCATTGAGAAAGATTGGGCATGGGCAGCGCGCAAGTAACATGAGGAGCCACATGCACCCAAGGATTCCCCTGCTGCTGGCCTTCGCCTGCTGCCTCACTGCCTGCCCCAAGGGCCCGCCCGCCGATGGCCGGCAGGTCCTCTCCGAGCAGCAGCAGCTCGAGGCGGACGTCAGCGCCATGTCCTCGAAGGCTGAAACCCTCCTCGAAGCCCAGAGCCGCCTGGTGTGGGGCTTCTGGACGGAGGGCCGCCACGTGGACGTCGCCGCCACCTACGCCGGACAGGAGGCGCTCTTCACCATCGAGAACATCCGAAGAATCGACCGGCTGCGCCAGCTCACGGACGACGCCCGCGAGGTGCGCGCCCTCACCGCGCTGCACTCGCACTTCGCCGGCGAGTACCTGTCCCACGCGCTGGCCGAGTTCAACGACGCGGCCGCCAACCTGGAGGCGTCCCTCACCTTCCCCGTGGACGGCAAGGACGTGCGCTACCGGGACCTGGAGCGGCTGCTCGCCAACGAGCGCACGGTGGCGCGGCGCCGGGCCCTGTACGCCGCGGCCACGCCCGCGATTGAGCGGCTCAACCAGACGCTGCGCCGCCGCGAGGAGCGCGCGGACGCGCTGGTGCGCGAGCTGGGCTTCGCGTCCTACGAGGCCTTCGGCAGCGAGCTGCGGCAGGCGGACCTGGGGCGGCTGAGCGTGCTGGCGGAGGAAATCCTCCAGGCCACGCAGGCCCCCTACCGCGTGGTGATGGAGCGGCTGAGCCAGCGCGAGCTGGGCATGCCGTTCAAGGACATCACCCGCGCGGACATCCCCCGCCTGTTCCGCTCGCGCGAGGTGGAGGACGCCTTCCCCAGGGGCGAATCCCTGCTCAAGGCCCACGGGACGCTGTCGGGCATGGGCCTGGACCTGGGGGAGCTGCCCAACGTCACCATCGACGCGCGGGACGTGAAGGCCAAGAGCCCGCGCCCGCTGGCGCTGGCGGTCCGCGTGCCCTCCGACGTGCGCATCTCCTTCAAGCCGGGCTCGGGCGTGCTGCACCAGGCGCGCGTGCTCCACGAGTTCGGCCACGCGCTGCACGCGGCCTTCACCACGGAGACGCGCTTCGAGCTGGCGCGCCTGGGCAACCCCACCGTGGGCGAGGCCTACTCCGCCCTCTTCGAGGACCTGGCCGAGGACCCGGTGTGGCTGGAGGAGCACGCGGGCGTCAGCGGCGAGCAGCGCGCGCAGTACCTGGCCGCGTCCAGCGCGCACAAGCTGTACCTCATCCGCCACGCCGCGGGCCGGCTGCTCTACCAGTTGGAGCTGCACCGCCGCGTCGAAGCGGACCCGAAGGCGCTGTACCGCGAGGTCATGTCGCGCACCGACGACATCCCGATGACGGACGAGGACACCGAGCGCTACCTCGTGGACCAGGAGGACTTCTTCCAGTCCGCGGACAGCTTCCGCGCGTGGTTCCTGGCGGGCCAGCTCCAGGCGCAGCTCAAGGCGCGCTTCGGCCCCGCGTGGTGGCGCACGTCGCAGGCGGGCGAGTTCCTCAAGGCGCTGTGGGCCAAGGGCAACGGCCTGTCCGCGCGCGAGGTGGCCCAGGCCATTGGGGAGAAGGGCATCGAGCCGGACGTGCTGCTGCTGCGGCTGGGAACCACGCTCCAGGTGCCCATGAAGCTCAACCTCGAAGGCGTGGAGGACGCCATCCTCCCCGCCGCGCCCGGGCTGGAGGACTTCACCCAGCCCCCGCCCGCGCCGGGGCTGGAGGACTTCAGCGCC
>NZ_JABXEP010000166.1:0-16888 GCF_013372605.1 Myxococcus sp. AM009 | reverse complement strand
GGACGGCTGGCGGAGGCGGGGCGGCCCCCGCGGGGCTCTCCGCGCCGGCCGCCCCGCCTCCGCCAGCCGTCCTCGCCATTCCGCCACCCGCGCCGCCGCGGGACCTGAGCGCGCGCATCCTGCCCAACGCACACGCCGCGCCTGCCCCCAGCGCGAGCCCCAAGAACTTCGCGGGTGCCCATGTGCTCCCGCACGGCGGCCGGCTGCTGTCCGCCCCGGACGCGGCGGCGGGGCGCGGCTCTCGGGTCACCCTGTCCATGCCCCTGGCGCCCTCGCCGGCCAGGCCGCCCCTGGCGAGCCCCGGAGGTGGAAAGTCGGGCCGCCCACCCGCGCGCAAGGACGTCGAGGACACCGAGCCCCGGGATTCGGCCCAGGTCCGCGTGGGCCGCTACCACATCCTGGACACCCTGGGCGCGGGAGGCATGGGCGCCGTCTACAGCGCGTATGACCCGGAGCTGCACCGGCGCGTGGCCATCAAGCTGCTGCATCCGGATGCCAACCCGGCGGCGCGCTCGGACGGCTCGTCCCGGCTGCTCCGCGAAGCCCAGGCGATGGCGCGGCTGTCCCACCCGAACGTTGTCTCCGTCTACGACGCGGGCACATTCGCGGGGCGCGTCTTCATCGCCATGGAGCGGGTGGACGGCCTGTCCCTGCGCCACTGGCTCCGCGCCGAGCACCGCACCTGGCGCGAGGTGCTCGACATCTTCCGCCAGGCGGGCCGAGGGCTCGCCGCCGCACATGCCGCCGGACTGGTCCACCGGGACTTCAAGCCCGCCAACGTGCTGGTCAGCAAGGACGGCCGGGCGCAGGTGACGGACTTCGGGCTGGCCCGCACCACCGCGGACCTCGAAGCGGCCGAGGCGGGCCGCGGCACCACGCCCGCGCTGCCGCGCCTGGCCCCGGAAGACCTGCTCCAGACGGCGCTCACCGAAGCCGGGCTCGTCATGGGCACGCCCGCGTACATGCCGCCCGAGCAGCACGAGGATGGGCGCATCGACGCGCGCGGCGACCAGTTCAGCTTCTGCGCGTCCCTCTACGAAGCCCTCTACGGACAGCTCCCCTTCAACGGCAAGCGCCCGGATGAGTACCTGGAGGAAGCCAGCGCGGGCCGCGTGCGCCCGCCGCCTCGGGGAAGCCGCGTCCCCGCGTGGGTGCTGCGCGCCGTCTCGCGGGGCCTGTCCCCGGCTCCCGAAGCGCGCTTCCCGTCCATGGGCGTGCTGCTGGATGCACTGGGCGCGGACCCGCTGGCGGCCTGGCGCCGCCGGGGCGCGGTGGCCGCCGCGTCCCTGCTGCTCAACAGCGTGGTCGCCGTCACCTGGCTGCTGGTGGGCTCACAGCGGGACGGCCCGTGTCCGGATGCCGAGGCCCGGCTCACCGGCGTCTGGGACACGGCGCGCCGGGCGGAAATCCAGCAGGCCTTCGCCGCCACGGGCAAGGTCCACGCCTCCGCCGCATTCGAGCGCGTGGCGACGACCCTGGATGGCTTCGCGCACGACTGGACGCGCATGCACCGCGAGGCCTGCGAGGCCACCCGGGTGCAGGGCCACCAGTCGGACCACGCGCTCGCGCTGCGCATGGCGTGCCTGGACCGGCGTCACTCGGCCCTGGTGGCCTTGACGGGCGTGCTCGCGCAGACGGATGCGGTAGCGCTGAACGCCGCACCGGACGCGGCCCAGCGCCTGCCTCCCATCGCCGCCTGCGCGGACGTGGACGCGCTCCGGCGGGGCCTGTCGGAGCCCGAGGGGCAGCGGCAGCAGGTGGAGGCCCTGCGCGCCCGGGTGGACCGGGCCACGGCCCTGGTGGACGCCGGCCGCTACCCCCAGGCGCAGGAAGAAGCGAAGGCGGTGCTGACCGAGGCGCGGCAGCTCGGCTACGGCCCGGTGCTCGCGGAGGCGCTGGAGCTGGAGGGCCGGCTCGGGCTGGTCGCGGGGGACGACGCGCGCGCCGCGGCGGCCCTGCGCGAAGCCCTCTTCACCGCGCAGGCGCACCGCCATGACCACCTGGCGGCGCGCGCGTCGGCGCGGCTGGTGACCGCCGTGTCCGCGGACTCCACCCTGGAGTCCTGGACGGTGGAGCAGGCGCGCTCGTCCATCCAGCGCGCGGGCGGTGCCTCTGACTTGGAGGCCTTGCTCCAGACGAGCCTGGGCCGCAACGCCTTCCTCCGAGGCCAGTACGCCCAGGCAGCGGAGTCCTTTGGCCGCTCCGCGACGCTGCGCGAGCAGGAGCTGGGCCCCGAGCACCTGCTCACGTTGGAGTCGCTGCGCAACCAGGCCGCGGCCCTGTCCCGCACGCCCGAAACGGAGCGCGCCATGGGCCTGCTGCGCCGCGTGCTGGAGACGACGGAGCGCGTGCTCGGTCCGGACCATCCCCAGACGGCCATGGCGGCCAACGCCATGGGCTACCACCTGGTCATCGTCCGCCGCTTCGAGGAAGCCATCCCCTACCTCCAGCGCGCCATCCACCTGGAGGAGCAGTCGCTGGGGCGAGACAGCGCCACGCTGAGCTATCCGCTCAACAACCTCGCCGAGGCCCTGGAGGCGCTTGGCCGCAACGCGGAGGCCCGTCCCCTGCGCGAGCGCGCGCTCGCGGTGGACTTGAAGGCCTACGGCCCCGAGCACCCGGAGACCGCCACCGACCTGGCCCTGCTCGGCGCGCTCGCCCTGCGCGAGGGCAAGCCACGCGACGCAGTGGACTACGCCCGCCGGAGCATCGCGGCCTACGGGGCCTCCCAGAAGGACCACCCGGACACGGCCGCCCCGCTCACCACGCTGGGCCTGGCCCTGCACGCCCTGGGCAAGAGCCACGAGGCCCGCGCCATGCTGGAGCGCGCCCTGGCGCTTCGCACCGCCCATCCCGGCCCGGCCGAGGACCTCGCGAGCACCCGCTTCGCCCTGGCCCAGGCGCTGGTGAAGCAGGACGGGCCCCGCGCCCGGGGGCTGGCCAACCAGGCCCTGCGCTTCTACACGGCCGAGGAGCCCACCTACGCCACGGAGGCCAGCCTCGTCCGCGACTGGCTCCAGGACCTCCGGCGCCGCAAGCGCTGAGCCACCACCAGGGCCCTGCTCCGCCGAAGTCACACCTCCGCGCACACACCTCCAGCGGAGGCGCGACGTCACCATCCACATCTGCTGACGTCACCCCGGGCCACCAGACAGGCGGGCGCGGCTCAGGCGCTGTTCTCGGGGGCCTCCGTCACTTTCCGCCGTTAGACTGCACCCAATGCTTCACGTCATTCCCCTGGGCGGTCTGGGCGAAATCGGCCTCAACTCCATGGTCATCGCCTGCCGTGGGGAGATGCTGCTCATCGACGCCGGGCTGATGTTCCCCTCTTCGGGGATGCCCGGCGTGGACATCATCATTCCGGACTTCAGCCACCTGAAGCAGAACGCCGCGCAGCTCAAGGGCGTGCTGCTCACCCACGGCCATGAAGACCACCTGGGCGCCCTGCCCTACCTGCTCAATGAGGTGCCCGTCCCCGTCTACGGCACGCGCTTCACGCTGGCCATGGCGCGCCACCGGCTGGAGGAGCTGGGCATCGAGGCGGACCTGCGCGAAATCGAGCCGCGCGAGCCCTTCCCCGTGGGCACGGCCTTCCGCGTGGAGGCCAGCCGCGTCACGCACACCGTGCCGGACGCGGTGGGCTACATCCTGCGCACGCCAGAAGGCACCCTCGTCCACACCGGCGACTTCAAGCTGGACCCGGACCCCATCGACGGGCTGCGCACGGACCTGGAGCGCTGGGGCGAGGCCGGCGAGGAAGGCGTGTTGTGCCTCCTCTCCGACTCCACCAACTCCGAGGTGAAGGAGGAGACGGGCAGCGAGCGCGTGGTGGAGCAGACCTTCGAGCGCCTCTTCCAGGGCGCCACCGGCCGCATCATCGTCGCGCTGTTCTCCTCCAACCTGCACCGCGTCCGGCACCTGCTGGCGCTGGCGGAGCGGCTGGGGCGCAAGGTGGCCCTGCAGGGCCGCAGCATGATTCGCAACGTGGAGATGGCGCGACAGCTGGGCTACCTGGACGTGCCCGACTCGCTCTTCGTCCATCTGGACACGGTGCCGGCGCTGCCCGCGCAGCGGGTGCTGGTGTTGACCACCGGCGCCCAGGGCGAGCCGCGGGCCGGGCTGTCCCAGCTCGCGTCGGGGGAGGGCCCCCTGCGGCTGAGCCCAGGCGACCTGGTGGTGCTCAGCTCGCGGGCCATCCCCGGCAACGAGCGCTCCGTGGGCGCGCTCATCGACGCGCTCCAGTGGCGCGGGGCGAAGGTGGCCTACGCCCAGGTGGAGCCGGGCATCCACGTCTCCGGCCACGCCAGCCAACCCCAGCAGCGGCGCGTGCTGGACCTGGTGCGCCCGGCCCACTTCATCCCCGTCCACGGCGAGGGCCGCCACCTGCACAAGCACCTGCTCACCGCGCGCGAGGCCGGCCTGGAGCCCGCACAGTGCCTGCTGGCGCAGGACGGTGACGTCGTCACCTTCGAGGAGGGCCGGGGGCGCTTCACCGGCAGCGTCCCAGCCGGCCGCATCCTCAAGGACCGGTTCGGCCCCGGCCGGGTGAACCCCGACACGCTCCAGGAGCGCATCCGGCTGTCGGAGACGGGCCTGGTGGCCGCGGTGGTGGTCATCCAGCGCGACTCCCTGAAGCTGGTGGCGGGGCCCCAGCTGTCCGGACAGGGGCTGTCCGTGGACGAACAGGTACAGCTCCCCCGGGTGGCCCAGGAAGCGCGGGCGCTCTTCGAGGAGCTGTCCCCCGCCCTCAGGGGGGATGACGCCCTGGTGAGAGAGGAACTCACCCGAGCCGTACGCCGGGCCTTCAAGACGTACACGTCCAAGCGCGCCCTGGTGGTGCCCTTGGTCGTCCGGGTGTAGGTATGGTAAGGGCCGCTGCCCATGCCATCCTTCGACGTCGTCTCGAAAATCGACCTCGCTGAGCTCGACAACGCGGTCAACCAGACCAAGAAGGAGATCAGCACGCGGTACGACTTCCAGGGCGCCCATGCCGACGTGGTGCTGGCTCCGGACCATACCGCCATCACCGTGAAGGCCAACAGCGAAGACCGCGTCCAGGCCGCCAAGGAAGTCCTCCTGGTGAAGCTGGCCAAGCGGAACATCAGCCTGTTCGCGCTGGAGTACGGCGACATCGAGAAGACGGGCCTTCACAACGTGAAGCAGGCCATCAAGCTCCAGCAGGGCATCCCGGTGGAGAAGTCCAAGGAGCTGGTGAAGCTGCTGAAGGAGTCCAAGATGAAGGTCCAGGGCTCCATCCAGGCCGACCAGCTCCGCGTCACGGGCAAGAACCGGGACGACCTCCAGGCGGCCATGGCCCTGTTCCGCAAGGAGCAGGACCGGCTGAAACTGGACATGCAGTTCACCAACTTCCGCGATTGAAGAGGCCCATGCGCGCGACCGCCCTGTCCTTCTGCCTTCTGCTCTGCGCCCCGGGCGTGGCGTCCGCCCAGGCGGACCGTCCTTCCAAGCCGGTTCCCTCCCTCACCAGGCCCCCGCGCATCCAGGGTGGGCTCAAGGCCTTCGCGTCGCCGCTGGTGCTCAAGCCCGTCGCCGTGGAGGGCGCCACCGCCTCCTTCACCGCCAAGGTGGGCGCGCGCAAGGACACGCTGTACGTCGGCGTGGAGGCCACCGACGACCAGCTCCAGGCTGGCGATCTGCTCACGCTGTCGCTCTACTTCCCGGGCACCGGCCCCACCGCCACCGGCCACACATGGCGCTTCGCCTTCGACGGCAAGCGCGCGTCCGGGGCGGAGAGCGGCACGCCACAGTTCGCGCAGGACCTGGTGACGGCCGCCGTGCAGCGCCAGGGCAACTCGCTGCTGCTGATGGCGTCGGTGCCGGTGCGCGCCTTCCCGCGCCTCCCCGCCGTGGACCCGCTGGTGATGGACCTGTGCCTCACCTACGAGGACCGGGACAGCGCGGACGGCAAGGTCACCTCCATCTCCAACTGCCAGAGCGGCACCATGGTGGGTGACGCGCTGCGCCTGTCGGAGGAGCCTCGCAAGGGCCTCAAGCTGAAGCCGCCGGAGAACGTCGCCTCGCTCGAGCCCCGGGAGGACGGGTGGCTGGGCTGGGACTACATGAGCTACCCGGCCTGGGCTCAGGCGGACGACGCGCTGACCCCTGCCTCGCTGCGCGGCCTGGTGGCACCGGACGCCGTCGCGCCCGCGTCCGTGGACCTGAACGTGCCGGAGACGCTCACCCTGGAGGACGGCGGACGCGTCGTCACGGTGGTGAGCGGGAAGAATCCGTATGCCGTCGCCGGTCAATGTGACGCCGATGACGAGCTGCGGCTGGGCCTCTACCTGGTGACCGGGAAGACAGCGCGGCGGGTGCTCGAGTGGCCGGCCGCTACCTGCGCGCTGGGGCGCGCGTCATCGGTGGAGCTGGATGAAGAGGGCGTGCTGTCCATCCGTTACTCGAACGGCACGTCCATGAACTTCGCCTGGAGTGGGACCCACTTCTCGCGAACCGAACTCGGAAAGCGGTAGACGCAGTGGAAACCACCAAGAGCCTGTACATGATGACGCTCGGCTGCCCGAAGAACCGGGTGGACTCCGAGGTGATGCTGGGCACGCTGCGCCACCGCGGCTACACGCTGGTGCAGGAGGCCTCCGACGCCCAGGTCATCGTCGTCAACACGTGCGCCTTCATCGGTCCCGCCAAGCAGGAGTCGGTGGACTCCATCCTGGAGATGGCCGAGCTGAAGAAGTCCGGGGCCTGCAAGACGCTGGTGGTGACGGGCTGCCTGTCCCAGCGCTACGGCGAGGAGCTGTCGAAGGAGATGCCGGAGGTCGACCACTTCCTGGGCACCAGCGCCTACGCCCAGATTGGGGACCTGCTGGCCGCCGAGGCCTCGCCGCGTCAGGTGATTCCGGACCCGGACTACATCCACGACGCCAACACGCCGCGCATCAACTCGATGCCGAAGTACACGGCGTACCTCAAGATTTCGGAAGGGTGCGACAACGCCTGCGCCTTCTGCATCATCCCCACGCTGCGCGGCGGACAGCGCTCGCGGCCCATCGACGACATCGTCGCCGAGGCGAAGCAGTTGGCGGACAGCGGCGTGCAGGAGCTGAACCTCGTCGCGCAGGACCTGACGGCCTACGGGCATGACCTGCCGGGCCGGCCGAAGCTGCATGACTTGCTCAAGGCGCTGGTGCAGGTGGACGTGAAGTGGATTCGCCTCCACTACGCCTACCCGCGCATCTTCCCCGACGAGCTCATCGAGGTGATGGCCGCGGAGCCGAAGATTGCCCGCTACCTGGACATGCCCGTGCAGCACGTCAGCGACAAGCTGCTCTTGTCCATGAAGCGCGGGCGCAACTCGGAGTTCCTCAAGGGCCTGCTGACGAAGCTGCGTGAGCGCGTGCCCGGCCTGGTGATGCGCACCTCGCTCATCGTCGGCCTGCCGGGTGAGACGGACGAGGACTTCGAGATGCTGAAGGAGTTCGTGAAGACGCAGCGCTTCGAGCGCCTGGGCGTCTTCCAGTACTCCGACGAAGAGGGCACCGCCGCCTACGACTTGCCGGACAAGGTGCCGCAGAAGCTCATCGAGCGCCGCTGGCGCGAGGTCATGGCCATCCAGAAGCGCATCAACCGCGAGCAGAACAAGAAGCTCGTGGGCAAGCGCCTGGAGGTGCTGGTGGAAGGCCCCGCGCCGGAGACGGAGCACCTGCTGGTGGGCCGCCACCAGGGCCAGGCGCCGGACATCGACGGCATGGTCTACATCAACGACGGCCTGGCGTACCCGGGGGAGCTGGTCACCGTGGAGGTGACGGAGGCTCACGACTACGACCTGGTCGCCCGCGTGGTGGAGCGCCCGGACCCGAAGCAGCGCGAGCACACCGCGCGCGACGCGCACCCGGCCCCGCTGCCGGTGTCGGTGATGCAGCGTCCGGCCCCTCGCGCGGAGTAGGCGCGAAGGCCCCGGACGCCGCGGGAGCCCTCAGCGCGAGGGCTCCTCCAGCACCAGGGTGCGTCCCGGGCTGACGGCGCGCAGGCGCTCACGCAGCTTCTCCCGGTCCGCCTTCGCCGACTTCGGCGTCGCCGCCAGCTTCTCGTGGAGCTCGCGCGCCGTGGCGTCGTACCAGTCCTCGCGCACGGGCCCACCCTCGGCCAGGTGCCGCGTCACCCCCGCGAGCAGCCGGCAGCAGTCCTCCCAGCCCGCGTCCTGCTGCGGACCGCCCTGCTCCCGGGTGAAGGCGATGGCGTCGTCCAACGTCCTCCCATCCTGCAGGTAGACGTTGATGAGCGCCCGGGCCGCGCGGTTCCCCGCGTCCCGCATGCTGAGCCACAGGAACCACGCCTTGCCTTCCGGCGCGGGCGACTCCACGGCGTAGATTTCGGTGATGGGCGCGGGCGCGCCATCCGGACCGAGCCCCACGAGCCCCGCCTCTGGAGACACGAGCAGCACGAACGCGTCCACGGGCAGCTTCAGCGTCTCCGCCAGCACCGTCCCCGGCGTCTCCTTCACCAGGTGGCGGGCCAGGTCCGCCGCCACCTCGTAGCGTTGCCGGCCCCGCTCCTCGTGCACCACCAGGTGCCAGTCACGCAGCACGGCCTGGAGGTTGGCGTGGGCCCACTGCTGGCGGAACTCGAAGGTGTCCACGCCCTTGCGCCGGCAGATGTCGTCCAGCGTGGAGCGGAGCGCGGCCAGCAGCTCCTCGTCCTTCAACATGTCGACGTAGCGCGTGTGGCCCACCCGCTCCGCGACGCGCTCAATGACGGCCAGCAAGCCGAAGCGAATGGCGCCACTCGCGTCCTGCACGGACAACCGGCCCCGCTCCACTTCCTTGGAGAGGGCGTCGTACATCCGCGAGACGCCCTCCTTTTCCAGGTAGCGGCGGGCCAGCTCGATGGAGCGGCGCTGTTCGGTGTACTGACGGTCGAACTCGGTGGGAGACGGGCGCATGTGCGCCAGAGGAGAGCGCAGCAACCCCGCCCCTGTCCAGGCAACGCTAACGGGGGTCTTCCGGCTCCAGCTCCCGCTCCTCAGGCGGGGGCTCACGCGAAGGAGCGCCGCGCGCCGGCATGGCCACGCCCTCGCCCAGCGGCGTGGGCTGGCACTCACACACGGTGCGACGAGAGACCGTCTCCGTGACGAAGGCACAGGCCGTGGGGCACTCGGGCTGACGGCCTTCCTCGAACAGGCCCAGCGTGAAGCCGCGCGCGGAGGAGAGCGCCGCATGGCAGGCAGGCAGCGTCCGCGCCAGGGAGCGCCAGGGCACGCGGTGCTGCGTCGTCAGGCCCCTGCTGGTGGCGGGGAAGCTCAGCCCCACGCCGCAGCCAGTCAGCAGCTTCTGCCCGTCTGGCCCCAGCGGCTCCAGGTGAAGCCGCCCGCCTTCCGGCAGGTCCCGGTACACGGCGCCGCTGAGCGAGACGCTGCCATCCGGCTCACGCCGCACATGCAGGCCATAGCAAGCCTCCTCACGGAAGGTGCCATCGGGCGCGGCGCACGGGCTGGTGGCGGAGCCCTCTGACGGGCGGACTTGGGGACGCCGCAGCACCAGCGCCCCGCCCTTCGCGTCCAGCGTCGCGGTGAAGCGGCCCCAGACATCCGGCCCCAGGCGGCCCAAGCTGCTCGGCGAGTCCCAGCGCCCGGCGGCCTCCACCACCAGCGGGCGGACACCCAGGCCCTCGGCCACCTCCACGGCATCCAGCGCGAAGGTCCGTGGCGGCAGGTTGGCGGCCGTCTCGAGCGGCTGAAGCCCCTGCGCCTCAGCGAGCCTCACGGACACCCGAGAGAAGGGCTCGCGCGAGCCCAGGACAAACGGGCCCGTGAGCTCCGCTCCACCCTGCGTCATCCGAGCGGCCAACAGAGGCCAGTCGCCCAGCGGCTCGCGACTGAGCTCCACCACGTGCACCTCGTGCGAGGCCGCCGTGGCCGCCGCCTCCGCGACGTAGTCCGCGCGCGGGCGAGAGATGGTGAACGTCACCTCCCGCCGCAGCGGGTCCACGGTGAGCGCGTAGAACTCCAGGACGTCCGCGCCCAGCGTCACCGCGCAGGCCTTCTCACCAGACACCCCCGCGGTGCGCACGGGGGACCGCACCGGGCCCACGGAGAAGGCAGGCAACGGCACCACGGGCCAGGAGCGGAAACCTCCCGCTGGCTCGGGCGCGCGGATGGTGCCTTCGGGGGCGGGGAGCGCGCCGTCAAAGCAGCCTCGCGACACGAGCGAGAGTGGCCGCGCCACATCCAGCACCACCGGCACCGGCCGCGTCCCCAGTTGGCCCGCCACGGTGAGCCGCAGCGCGGGCGAGGCCAGCAGCGGCAGCGTCTGCCCATGGAAGCCTTGCGGACGCTCGGCGCTGGCGGCCGGTTCCCGGTGGCACCCGGTCCCGGCCAGCCCCATCCACCCCATCAGCAGGAACGCGCGACGCACGCTCCGCAGGCTACTGCTTCTTCGCCTTCGTGAAGTCATCCACGCGGGTGTCGTCCGGCACGTCCAGCTTGAAGCTGTCCGCGTCGATGCCCACGTTCGTCTTCAGGTTGAGGAAGGAGATGGCGTTCTCGCTGCCGTCCGGGTCCACCACCGTGCTCTTCAGCACCTGGGCCGTGGACGGGTCCACCTCCAGGCGCACCTGGCGGAAGCGCGGCTCGTTCTTCAGCGGATCCAACACCAGCAGCGTGCCCTTGCAGTCCTTGCAGGCGCCCTGGGTGATGTTGAACTCGTCCGCGAGCTTTCCCTGGCCGAAGAGGAACGTCACCGACGCGGAGAGCTGGCTGGTATCCACGTTGGCCACGGTGAGGCTCTGCGCCGCCGGGTCGTACGCGTACACCTTGCTGCCCGCCAGCACGAAGGTGCGCGGCGAAGGCTTCTGGTACTCCCAGCGCATCAAGCCGGGCTTCTTGTACGTGACGGTGCCCTCGGACGTCTGCGTGCGCCGGAAGGTCTTGTACTTGTAGTCCTGGCGGAAGCCCGCGCGGAAGTCACCGGTCTTCTCGTAGAAGGCCTGCATCCTGTCCACCAGGGACTTCACTTCCGGCGTCATGGGCTTCGCGGCCGCGGGAGCGCTGGGCGCGGGCGCCGTGGGCGCGGCCTGGACCGTCGGAGCCGGCTTCGCCGGGGTGGCGGCCGGGGTGGCAGGGGCGGACAGGAGCGTAGCGAGCAGGGCTTCGAGGAACATTGCGGGCCTCCAATCTAAATCTTCCCGACGGGGCCTGGGCCCCGGCATTCACGGGGCCTTCTTGAACAGGCGCTTCCTCTGTTTGATGGCCAGCACGTAGAAGCGCTCGCGCAGAGCCTGGGCGTCCTCGGGAGACAGGTCTCCCGACTGGCCCAGGTGCTCGTCCCGCCAGGCAATCGCCCGGCTGATGCAGGCGGACGCCGCGGCGGAGATGTTCAGGCTCTGGCTGAAGCCCTTCATGGGGACCCAGAACGTGCCGTCCACGCCAGCCAGCACTTCCTCGCTCACACCGCGCCGCTCGTTGCCGAACACCAGCGCCATCTTCCCGTCGAAGCGCAGGGTGTAGAGGCTGGTCGCCCCCTCCTGGATGGCGGAGGCGTACAGCGAGAAGCCGCGGGACTTCAGGTGCTCGCGACACTCGGCGAACGTCTTGTACAGCTTCACGTCCAGCCACTTGTCGCAGCCCTGGGCCACCCGCGAGTTGGGCAAGAAGGGCGCATCCGGGTTGATGATGATGTGGACCTCCTGCACGCCCATGGACTCGCAGGTGCGCAGCACCGCGGCCATGTTGAAGCTGTCCTGCAGCCGGTCCAGGACCACCGTGAAGTTGCGCGTCCGGTGACTGACGACGCGATCAATCTTCTCCTTGCGCACGTCGAGCAGGAACTGCTCCGGCTCGAACTGCTCCCGCTCGTAGCGCTCGTAGCGCGCACCACCACCCGACATGGCCTCAGCTCCTCCCGCGACCCGACTTGCGCACCGGAGCACGCTTCGTGGCCGCGGATGACTTCTTCGCGACGGCCTTGCCCGACGAGCCGCGCTTGCTCGCGGATGACTTCTTCGCGGCGGCCTTGCCCGACGAGGCACTCTTGCGCGCGGAGGCCTTCTTCGCGGCGGACTTCGTCACCGCCGCGGTGCCCGACTTGCGGGTCGAGGCCTTCTTCGCGGCGGCCTTCTTCGCCGACGCAGCGCCTGGTTTGCGCGCCGCAGACGCGCCCGACTTGCGCGCCGGAGCCTTCTTCGCAGCGGCAGACGTCTTCGCGGCAGCAGTGCCCGCCTTGCGCGCCGGAGCCTTCTTCGCAGCGGCAGACGTCTTCGCGGCCGCAGTGCCCGCCTTGCGCGCCGGGGCCTTCTTCGCCGCGCCCTTCGTGGTCGCAGCCCCCGCCTTGGAAACCGGCGCCTTCTTCTCGGCCCCCTGCGGCTTGCCGCCCGCCTTGGCCTTCCCCGCACGAGCCGCCTTGGCGGGAAGCTCCACGTGGAGCTTCTCGGTCCGCCCCGTGAACAACACCTCCGCCACGGAGTCCATCAGCGGCTGCATGCCCTCGCCGGTGGCGCAGGACACGGGATACACACGGATGCCGCGCGCACGCAGCGCCTCCGTGAAGCCCTCCAGCCGGGCCTGCGCGTCGGGCAGGTCCAACTTGTTGGCCGCCACCACCTGCGGCTTGGACGCCAGCTCCGGGCTGTACCTGGCCAGCTCCGCGTTGAGCACGTCGAAGTCATGCAGCGGCGCGCGGCCCTCGCCCTCCGCCCCCATGTCGATGAGGTGGATCAGCACCTTGCACCGCTCCACGTGGCGCAGGAACTGGTGGCCCAGACCCACGCCCTCACTGGCGCCCTCGATGATGCCGGGGATGTCCGCCATCACGAAGGACAGGCCGTCCTTGTACTGGACCATGCCCAGGTTGGGGACCAGCGTGGTGAATGGGTAGTCGGCGACCTTCGGCCGCGCCCGGCTCACGCGGGAGATGAACGTGCTCTTGCCCGCGTTGGGGAAGCCCAGCAGGCCCACGTCCGCCAGCAGCTTCAGCTCCAGCCGGAGCGTCAGCTCCTCGCCCTTCGTCCCATCCTGGGCGAAGCGCGGCGTCTGCCGGGTGGAGGTGGCGAAGTTCATGTTGCCCAGGCCACCGCGCCCGCCCTTCGCCGCCACCCAGCGCTGGCCAGCCTCGCTCAGGTCGACCAGCAGCCCCTCGGTGTGGGCGTCCTTCACCAGCGTGCCCACGGGCACCTTGAGCACCATGTCCTCGGCGGCGCGACCGTTACAGTCGCTGCCCATGCCGTGCTCGCCATTCTTGGCGCGGTGGTGCTGCTGGTAGCGGTAGTCGAGCAGCGTCGTGAGCTGAGGGTCCGCCACGAAGACGACGGAGCCGCCGTTGCCGCCATCCCCGCCATTGGGACCACCGCGATCGATGTACTTCTCCCGCCGGAACGAGACAGCGCCGTTGCCGCCATCCCCCGCCTTCACGAAGATGCGGACCTCGTCGACGAACTTCATCTGGAACTCCTGGATAAACGAAGAGCGGGCCGCCCTCGCATCCCGCTGCCGGAAGGGCGCGTGGACTGGAGAAGCGACCCGCTCGTGGGTGCCGCACGGTCGCCGACCTCAAGGGTCGGCCAGCCGTCAGGCGCTCGCCTGCTCAGCGGCGGCCGGGTAGACCGAAACCTTCTTCCGGTCGCGGCCCAGGCGCTCGTACTTCACGACGCCGTCCACCACCGAGTAGAGGGTGAAGTCGCGGCCGAGCTTCACGTTGGAGCCGGCGTGGATGACCGTGCCCAGCTGGCGAACAAGGATGCTGCCCGCCGACACCGTCTCACCGCCGTACACCTTCACGCCACGATACTGCGGGTTGGAGTCGCGGCCGTTGCGCGAAGAACCCTGTCCTTTTTTATGAGCCATGACACCTTACTCCTGAAGTTTGAGGTGAAACCGCCCGGACTAACCGGCGATGGAGGTGACCTTCACCTCGGTGTACGGCTGACGGTGACCGCGGCGACGGGTCCAGCCCTCCTTCTCCTTCCGGAAGTGGAGGACGCGGCGGTGCTTGTCCTGAGCCAGGACCTTGCCCACGACCTTGGCACCCGTGACGGTCGGCTGGCCCACCTTCGGGCTCTCCGAACCACCGAGCATCAGGATCTCCGTGAAGGTCACCTCGGCGCCGACGTCGCCCGCGATCTTCTCGATCCGGACCACATCGCCCTCGGCGACGCGATACTGCTTCCCGCCCGTGCGAATCACTGCGTACATCGTCAAACCCCTGTCATCTGTCGGGTTGGGTCAACCCGTGGAATCGACCGCGCATTTCGGACGGGTGGACCATCCAATTGCGCCAAAGGCGGCGGGATTTACGGGAGATACCCTGGGGAGTCAAGGTGGTTGAAGGATCAGACCGCCACTCCCCGGCCGTTTACTCGACCCCCAGTGCGATGCTAACTCGGAAACCGGGCTCCCGGCCGCCCTTTCGCGAGCCGGCCCGACAACCTCGTCCTGAGGGGGAACTACCATGAAGAAGCTCCTGATCGGCCTCGTGGCCACCGGCTCTCTTGTTTTTGGCACTGGCTGTGGTGAAGGCGACCTGTGCGAGGACACCGCGGACGCATATAACTCCCTTGCCGACAAGGTCGAGGATTGTCCGGAAATCGCGCAGTTCATCGGGATGCTCGAGCTGGGCGATGCGGAGATCAACGAGTGCAAGGAGTCGCTCGACAGCTGCTCCGACTCCGACAAGGACAAGATTCGCAGCCTGGTCAACTGCATCGAAGACATGCCGCAGTGCCGCAGCTCCAACGAGGAGGCCTGGGTGGCCGAGCTCCAGGCGTGCGGCGAGAACGCCGGGGAAGTCAGCGAAGCCTGCGGCGGCTAGCCGACGCGGCGTGAGCCCGTCTCGCGCCGCCGTGTAGCCCCGGGCCCGGCTCCTACATCAAGGAGACCGGGCCCTGTCATGTCCGGCAGCCGGTGAAGCCCGCCCGCCCAGCACCCGGCGGAGCCTCCGGTAGCGCTGGAGCATGTCCACCTCCAGCGGCGCCAGCTTCAGCCCTCGTTCGTACTGCTCCAGCGCCTGGGGGAGCCGGCCGTCGCGCTCCAGCGCGCCACCGGACTGGAAGTGGATCCGCGCCGTGCCCATGGCCTGGGGCCTGCGCGCCAGGAACTCGCGCCGCAGGGACTCCAGCTGCTCGGCCGTGAGCCCCGCCTCCAGGCACTTCGCCACCCCGCGATGATTGCCGCGCCAGGCATCGTAGAGGGCGCGCTGCACCGTGGCCCCCAACGCCTCGGCCGCCTCGCGCACGCGCACGCGCAACGCATCCACCTGCGCGCGTTGGGGAGGCGTCAGCGAGTGCTGCTCCAGGGACTCCAGCGAGCGCCAGGCCTCGCGGGTCCGCAGGCGCACCGTGCCCATGTCTGAGTCCGGCTCCAGCGCCAGCACCGCATACGCGTCTCCCGCCGAGCGCTGACGCCAGGCCTCCAGCAGGCGCGCCAGCACCGGGTCTTCCGTGGGCGGGACTCGCGGGACAGCACGGACCGGCTCGCCCTGAAGGAGCGAATCCACCGCGGCCTTGAGCACGGCGGTGGCCTCCACGAACTGGACGCCGAAGCCGGCGGGCATCCCCCAGACGCGCGCTTGCGTGGGCGGAACGAGCCGCACCACTTCACACAGGACCGACAGGGGCCCGGACGCCAGCTCCAGCACCACGGGCAGCCGCGAGCACAGCGGCGGCAGGACGCGCCCACCGTGGAGGAACAAGCCCCCCCGGGACAGGCCACTGCCAATGAGCCGCACCGGGCTTTCCCCCGGGCGCAGGACGACCTGCACCGGCACTTCCACGGCAGAGCCCCGCACCGACGGGGCCACACGCCGCGGGGACGTGCTCGCGTGCGCGGAAGGCACCTGCCGCCCCGCCCGCGCATCCGTGGGAAGCCGCTCCCGCGCCGGGCCCTCGGTGGCCCCTCCTGTCGCGGCGGACGCACGCGCTGGCACCACCGCCAGTCCTCCGGGATTCGCCTTCCGCGCCGACGCGCGCACGTGCTCGGCGAGCGACACCTGCAACGCGTTCCGGAACACCTCGATGGTGGGGTATCGGTCCTCGGGCTTCTTGGCCAGGGCGCGCAGGATGACGTGCTCCAACGCGGCGGACACGGCCGGGTACACGGAGCTGGGGGGCGGCGGAGGCCGCAGCTGATGGGCCACCAGCTGCGCGGCCAGTCCCTCGTCGTTGAAGGGGAGCCGGCCCGTGAGGAGCTGGTAGGCGATGACGCCCAGCGCGTACAGGTCCGCGCGGCCATCCACGCCGCGCCCCAGGGACTGCTCGGGGGACATGTACTCGGGCGTCCCCACGATGATGCCCGCGTGCGTCTGGGGCATGTGCGCGTCCGTCAGCTTGGCGATGCCGAAGTCCAGCACCTTCACGAAGGGCGCGTCGCGCTTGCGCCGGACCAGGAAGATGTTGTCCGGCTTCAGGTCGCGGTGGACGATGCCTCGCGCGTGCGCGGCCTGGAGCGCGTCGCACACCTGCGACAGCACCGAGACGACCGCGCCAGCGGCCAGGGGCGTCCCCACCCACGCGGACAACGGCGACCCATCCAGGAACTCCATGATGAGGTAGGGACGCGGCGGCGCGGCATCCATGTCGAAGATGCTGACGATGTTCTCGTGGCCGATGAGGTTCACCGCCCGCGCCTCCGCATGGAAGCGTTGGACCAGCTCCGGGTACATCGTCAGGTGCGCGTGCAGCACCTTCACCGCGACCCGGCTGCCAATGGAGACGTGCTCGCCCAGATAGACAGACCCCATGCCCCCCCGGCCCAGGCGCCGCACCAGCCGGAAGCTGCCGCACCGGGTGCCCACCAAGGGGTCCTGCGCCTCCACCACGGGGGCACACCTGGGCCGCGCCGCTCCACCGGCCCCCACGTCCGCGCGCACCAGCGTTGAACACGAGGCCTCCGCCCCATGCCGCCTGCCGCACGCCCCACACCCACCAC
>NZ_JABXEP010000165.1:0-16964 GCF_013372605.1 Myxococcus sp. AM009 | reverse complement strand
CTTCACGGAGGCCCGCTGTGTCGCGCCCGGTGCGTCGTCGCCACCTTGATGGGATGGGGGACCTCTTCCAGCTCTTCGCCGTCTCCGCCGTGGTGATGGGCGTGTCGCAGACGCTGTCCCGGGAGCGCATCTTCGCGCCGATGCGCGCGCGGCTGGGGGGCAAGGACTCCTGGCTGGGCTACCTGGTGTCGTGCCCCTACTGCGTGTCGCACTACGTGGCGTTCGTGCTGGTGCCGCTCACGGGGACGGCCGTCATCCGGGTGACGGTGGGGGGCTGGCCGGGCTACGTGCTCAGCTGGGTGCTGTCCACGCTGCTCATCACCGTCATCGCGGCGTTCTTCCGGGTGGTGTTCTGGTTCGTGGATGAGACGCAGGGCCTGGTGAAGCGGCGCCAGCGCACGGAAGAAGAGGAGACGGCCACGCGGCGCCTCCATCGCGAGCAGGCGGAGCAGACGCTGAACCACCACGACCCTGATTCACATGAGCCCTCACCGCCCGTGCCGCATTGATGCGATGCGTCGCGTGCCCTCTGTGTGGATCGACCTGGGTGAGGTGCGGAGGACGCAACTTCCCTCCGGGCGCTTGAGAAGATGAGGGGAACACCCGTCCCCCACCGGGCAGGAGGTCCTCGTGAGCACCATTGACCGCAGCCGCAGCGCCGTCACCCCTCCGACTGTGAAGGCGCCCACGGCGGCTCCGAAGAACGCCCTGTTGGGCGGGGTGGTGGAGGCCATCAAGGGCGGCATCGCGGACGTGCCCCGCTTCATCGAGATGGGCAAGGACGTCTTCCAGGCCGCGCATGTGAGTGAGCTGAAGCGCCTCGTCGGCGGGGACGCGAAGCCGGACCGGATGAATGACGGGAAGTTCGTGGGCGCCAAGGGGCAGACGTTTCCGCCCGGCACGCCGCTGAAGGATGTCCCGGGCGTGACGCCGCTGGACAACCCGAACCCGTCGAAGACGGTTCTCTACGTCAACGGCATCATGACGCCGACGTCGGGCCAGCTGAGTGAGATGCAGGCCATCGCGGAGACGGCGGACGCGAAGGTGGTGGGGATTCACAACGCGACGCAGGGGCTGGTGGCGGACCTGGCGCAGTGTGTGGGGGACAAGCTGGACAAGGGCCGCAACCCCGCGGTGGATACGCTGGCGGACACGCTCTACGGCGAGCTGAAGGCGGGCCGTGAGGTGCACCTGATGGGGTACAGCCAGGGCGGCCTCATCACCGCGCGGGCGCTGGATGACGTGGCGAAGCGGCTGCGCATCGAAGACGGCATGTCCCCGGCGCAGGTGGAGAAGACGCTGGGCAAGCTGAGCGTGGAGACCTTCGGCGCGGCGTCCACGCGGTATGTGGATGGGCCCAAGTACGTGCACTACGTCAACAACGCGGACCCGGTGCCCACGCTCACGGGCCTGGGCGGGAGCGTGGACCCGACGGCGTTCCTGAAGGACGCGGGAAAGGGCGCGGTGGTGCACCGGTTCACGGCTGGCAATGCGAACCCCATCAGCAATCACATGCTGGACACGCTGTACATGAAGCACCGCGTGGACTTCGACCAGGCTCGGGCGGGGCAGTTCTAGTTTGTGAGGATTACACCGGCGTGAACTTCACGCCGGTGGCCTGGAGGCGCTCCAGGGCGTGTTTGATTTCCTCGGCGACGATGAGGGCTCCCGTCCAGCCCTCGGGCCTGAGCACCCTGGCGTTTCCTGCTTTTGTCTCGTCGATGCGCAAATCACGCACAGAGGCGTAGTGTCCCACCTTCTCGGGCACTCCGTCTTCATCCGTCCACAGCCGGATGCGCGAGGCCTTCTCGTCGATACAGCGGATGCGGCGGGTTGCTACCAGAATCAGGTACTGGTCTGGGTGGCCCTGGATATCCACGGGGATGAGCTGCACGTCTCCTGGAGCCAGCTCCGTGAAGAGGGCCGCCACCTTGACGTGGACGACTGGGATTCGGACCCCCGCCTCCGTGAAGTCCAACGGTCGGCCTGGCTCTTCGATGGGGATTTTCAGCCGCCCCTTCACCTGGACGGGGGCTCCCTGCCTGAATCGGTCGGGGTCACGCAGCTCGCGGCCCTTGGTGTCAGCGGGCGTATCCAGGTGCCCGCGTCCGGGGACCTGGACCTCGTCGTGCAATTCGAAGAAGCGCCGAGACATAGGAGGGAATCCAGGGTGTTGCTCCTCGGGTGAGGAGCAGGTTCAGCTCGGTGCCGCGAGTGGTGACTTCCCTGGCCAGGCGTCTGAGCGCTGATTGTAGGGCTGCACGACACGCTGTGACTGACCGGCAGTGGACCGTCGCGGTATCCAGTTCCGCGAAGACCAGGTCGTGATACCGCTGAGGGTGAGGCCCCAAAGAGCAGACGCTCGCTGAATCTTTGGAAGGCGCTCCTTCCGGCATCCTCGTGGAGCCCGGTTGGAACGCTCTGGCCCGCGAGTGCTTGGCCACGCTGGGCATTCCAGCGCCTCCCGAAGGATGGGAGTCCTTCGAGGGGTGGCGTGTCGGCAGTGAGTGAGAGGGTATGCGTTCGAAGTGCTCGACTCTCACTTCTTGCAGGACAAATCATACCCGGTGTTCCAGGTCCGGCCATCCAGCGAGTACTGGCCACGCATGTTCATCATGCCTGGTGAAACGACATGCTCTGTGTCCCGGATCTTCATCTCGCCCATGGGACCGCTCGACTCCCCGAGCCAGGTGATGCCGTCCGTGGACGAAGCCCTGGCGTGACCGCCCAGGTTGTCGACAATGACATTCACCCATGTGCTCGATGCCGCGTCGAACGTGCGGTACGAGGTGAACTTGTATTTGTACTCGCCGGACAACACCACGAAGTCGGTGCGCAGCCATGCCTTGTCGAGGTCGGGCCTGACCTCCAGGGTGACCTCGCTGGGGCTCGCGCCACCTGGCCCATGGACCGAACCAGTGCAGGTCCACGTCCCCGCCAGGGCTTTGGCGGAGTCAACCCTCGCGGACTCGACCGTTGAGGTCGAGGCTTCCGCAGCGACAGCATTGGGGGCAGCGGCAGGCGCCTGCCCGCCCATTGGGACAGCCTCGGGGTCTTCCGGCCACTTCGAAGCGCTGCCTCGACATCCGAGCAGACCGGCAATGGCGATGAACATGAATGCGGACGGACGTATGAACATGCATTCCTCGGGCAGAATAGTGGTGCAGCCGAGTTGCATCTGAGGCGGTCAGTCGCCATGCGGAAAGAGCGCCGTTTACGCCCGATTCGGCGGATCCTACGGTGCTCTTGGTTGGGACGGGTCAACTCCCAAGCGGCGGGCTCGGAGCGCCAGCCAACGCCGAGCAGCAGATACTCGCGAAGCGATGTCCATGCATCGTTGAACCTGCTCACGCCGATTGAGCCAGCGCGACGGCGTCGGGACCCGCGGGGAAGCGGAGCTGCTCCGACGTGTCGTTCGCGGCGAGCCAGACCGCTTCGGCCACGTCGGACTCGCGCGTCACCGCGGCCGGCTGTCCGAAGGACGCGAAGATGCGCTGTGCGAAGGGCGCATACGGCTCAGGGAACAGCCCCTCCATGCGGGGGCCGCCGTTGCTGGTGAAGCGGGTGCTCGGGCAATAGCCCGGCTCGACGAGCTTCACGCGCAGGTTGAAGGCCTCGAGTTCGAACGCGAGCGACGCCGTGAACCCTTCGATGGCCACCTTGCTCGCGGTGTACACCGCCACCAGCGGCATCGGCGACAGCGTCGCGCTGGACGTCACGTTCACGACCACTCCCGACCTGCGTGCGCGAAACAGGGGCAGCACCGCCTGCGTCATCGCCATCACACCGAAGACGTTGGTCTCGAACACGTCGCGCACCGTGGCCATCGGCGTCGCCTCGAAGGCCCCCATCAGCCCGATGCCCGCGTTGTTGACGAGCACGTCGATGGGGCCGCTCGCCTCCAGCGCCGCCGCGATGCTCTCCGGCTTCGTCACGTCGAGCGGCACCACGCGCAGCCGCTCCGACCGGGGGAGGACGTCCTCGCGTGGCGTTCGCATGGTAGCGACCACGTTCCAGCCCCGCGCATGGAAATGGCGCGCGGTCTCAAGCCCGTAGCCGGAGGAGCAACCCGTGATGAGCACCGTCTTCATGACAACCCTCCCACGTTGAGCTTGCCGCCGACGGGCACTTCGTCCTGATGCCGCGTCTCGCCAGTGACGAGCGGGGCGAGCTCCGTGAGAAACGCCTGGGCCCGTGGGGCCACGCCGCTCGTCGCGGTGAGCAACAGGGCCGCCAGTTCATCGCCGCGCCCCGGGAGCGCGGTCATTGTCGCCCGGAATCCGTACGTCGCTTTCATGTCGACTCCTTGCATTGCCGCGATTCGCGCGGCGTCGATAATCCCAAGGTACTCGCGGCCGACAGGACGCTCCACCACGTACGGTCCGTATTTCTTTCGCGAGCGTCCGGGCATACAGTGCCGCGCCACCCCTCTGCCCATGACCGACCCTCTCTCGGAAGTCATTGCCCTGCTTCAACCACGAGCCGTCTTCTCGAAGGGCATCAGCGGCGCGGGCCGCTGGGGTGTCCGCTACTCGGACTTTGGCCAGCCGAGCTTCTGCGCCGTGCTCGAAGGGCGCTGCCGACTCGCTGTCGACGGCCAGCCCGCCATCACGCTCGAGGCTGGCGATTTCGTGCTCCTGCCGGCGACGCCGGGCTTCGCCATGTCCGGCTTCGAACCGGTGGCGCTCCAGCGAATCAATCCCAAGACGACGCCCGCGCCGAAGGGGGAGGTGCGTCACGGCACGCGTGGCGGCCGTCCTGATGTGCGCCTGCTCGGTGGTTACTTCATCTTCGACTCACCTGACGCGGCCCTGATGGTGTCGTTGCTTCCGGCCATGGTGCACGTGCGAGGCGTGGAGCGGCTCTCGGTGCTGGTACGACTCGTCGGCGACGAGACGGGCGCGCAGCGCTCGGGCCGCGACCTCGTGCTCTCGCGCCTCGTGGAGCTGCTGCTCATCGAGGCGCTGCGGTCGACATCGAGCGACGACGCGCCTCCTGGCCTCCTGCGCGGCCTGGCGGATGCGCGGCTCGCACCCGCGATACGGCAGATGCACGGTCACCTCACGCGGCAGTGGACAGTGGCACAGCTCGCGAAGAGCGCGGCGCTCTCGCGCTCGGCGTTTTTTGAGCGCTTTACGCGCACCGTGGGGCTCCCCCCAATGGAGTACCTGCTGGACTGGCGGATGGCCGTTGCGAGGGGGCTGCTTCGCCGCCGGGAGCTCGCCATCGCCGAGGTCGCCGAGCGCGTCGGGTACAGCTCGGCGAGCACCTTCAGCACGGCGTTCAGTCGACGTGTGGGCCAGTCTCCGGGGCGCTATGCACGGGCAAGCTAGGCGGTATGCCCCGCGTCGGAGCGTGTGCTCGGGCGTGATGGCTCACCAGAGCGCCTGCTGGCGCAGCAGCTCCGCCAGCGGGTGTGCGCCCAGCCCGTGCGCGTCGAAGAGCCGGCCCGCGGCCTCGTGCGTGGGATTTCTCCACGCGATGCGCTCCGGCCCGTCCTCTTGGGTGTTGCCACACAGCAGGAGCGAGGCCCGCAGGACCTCGGCCGACGGGAAGAGCGTGTGCTCGAAGAGGAGGGGATTCTGGCTGGTGAGGAACACCTGCCGTGTCCCCAGCTCCCGCATGCTCGCCTCCACCCAGCGTGGGTGAAGGCCATTCGCCAGCTCGTCCGCGATGGCGAAGTCCTCATTCACATCCAGGTAGTACAGCAGCGACAGCAATCGCTTCTGGCCGAAGCCCAGCGCCTCATGCGTCATCACCCGGCCGTCGCGCCGCGTGAACTCGAAGCCGAAGCCTCCAAAGCCCACGCGCCCGCCGTTCTCGAACGAGCGCTTCTCCACCACCTCCACACGGAAGCGGCCCGCCTCGAAGCCCGCCAGCGCGACGAACTTCGCCAGGAAGCTGCCTTCGCGCGCGTCGTGCGTCAGCTCGAGCACGTCCGTGACAGACGGCTGCTCCATCCGCTCGCGCAGCCACCCCGGCATCCACGTGGGCAGCGCCATCAGCCCCAGCGGGAACACTTCGCCGTCCCGTACCTCCATGGCGTAGCGGATGGCGCCGATGCGCTCGAACATCCCCAGCGCTTCATCGAACCGCTGCGGCGCCAGCAGGAACGTGCGGCGCAGCAGTTCCTTGAGCCGCTCCTTCATCCCCGCGTCGATGTACTGCGCCGCCATGAACAGCAGCGTCCACACCGACCGGTCCAGCAGCGACCAGTGCATGCTCCGCGACCACACGGCCTCGCCGTCCACCTTGCAGTCCATGCCCGCCGCGTCCGCGCGCATCACCAACCTGGCCGACGGTGAATGGAACCGCACGTCCACCTCGATGCGCGGGTGCAGCGAGGACTCCAGCGCGGGCGTGCGCAGCGGCATCAGCGCGGCGCCCTTTCGCGGCGGCGCCTCCGAGTCTGGCGCCGGCGCGTTCTCCTCGTTCCGGACGAAGACGTGCAGCTTCATGCCCGGAAACGCCAGGTCGTACTCCAGCGCGAACGGCTCGTGGAGGAGGCCGGAGAAGTCCGAGCCGAGCACCGTGGAGACGAGCTCCAGGAGCGTCGTCCTGCCGGTGCCGTTCTCCCCCAACACCAGGTTGTACGACGGGCTGAACACCAGCGAGGTGCCAGGGGCGACGTTCCGGTAGTGGTGGACCTCGAGCCGCGTGAGCTTCATGGGTCTCCTCGTCGCGCAGCATGGCCAGGGTGGGCGCGTGGAGGAACCACGCAATGTCACGGAATGTCCACCTCCCTTCGTATGTAGAGGGCGCCCGAGCCCCTCCCTGGCCGATCGCCGCATGACGCGGTGCGGGCCAAGGTGGAACGTGAGGTGGAGCCAGACCTCGTCTATACACTCCACCGGCTCTGCGACCCCTCCCGGGTCGGAAAGGATGAAGTGAGGACGATGAAGAACCAGCTTCTCGGCTGTATGGCCTCCGCGCTCATGACCCTGTCGGCGATGCCCGCGCTGGCGCAGCTCAAGCTGCCGGCCCCCAGCCCCGCGGCGAAGGTGATGCAGGAGGTGGGCGTCTCGGAGATTTCCGTCGAATATTCCAGCCCCGCCGTGAAGGGCCGGAAGGTCTGGGGCGAGCTGGTCCCCAACGACAAGGCGTGGCGCAGCGGCGCCAACGCGGCGACGAAGATTACCTTCAGCCACCCCGTCACCTTCGGCGGCAAGGCCGTCCCGGCGGGCTCGTACGCCATCGTCAGCCTGCCCTCGCAGAAGGGCTGGAAGGTGATGCTGAACTCGGACCTGGGGCTGTGGCGGGGCGGCGCGCCCTATGACGCCTCCAAGGACGTGGCCTCGGTGAGCGCCACCACCACGGCGATTCCGGCGCGCGAGCGCCTGACGTACCTCTTCACCGACACCACGGACACCGGCACGCGGCTGGACCTGGAGTGGGAGAAGCTGCGCGTCTCCGTGCCCATCACCGTGGACACGGCGGCCCTCGCGAAGGCCAACATCGAGCAGGCGGAGAAGAACACGGCCAGCATGCACGCGAGCGCCGCCGCCTATCTGGCGGGCACCGCCAAGAACCACGCCGCCGCGCTGAAGCACGCCGACGCGGCCGTGGCCGCCAACCCCACCTGGTACACCCACTGGATTCGCGCGGACGTCCTGTCGCAGATGGGCAAGTACGCCGAGGCCCGCAAGGCCGCGCAGGCCGCGTGGGACCTGGGGCAGAAGGACAAGAACTTCTTCTACCGTGACCAGGTCTCCAAGGCGCTGGCGGAGTGGAAGAACAAGAAGTAGCCCGCCGCGCTCCCGGGGCTCCTCAGCGACGGAGGGGCCCCGTCAGGAGCCGGCGGTAGAGCGCCTCGTAGCGGTCGACAGCGGGCTCCTTCTGGAAGCGCTCAAGGACCCGCGCCCGCGCGCGATGTGAGAAGCCCTGCCAGCGCTCCGCGTCCTCGACCAGCGTGAGCACGTGCCGGGCCATGGCCGGGACGTCACCCAGCGGCGCCAGGAAGCCTGTCTCGCCGTGCGTGACGAGCTCCGGGATTCCGCCCAGGTCGCTGGCCACCACGGGGATGCCGCAGCTGAGCGCCTCCAGCGCGGCGAGCCCGAAGCTCTCCTGCTCGCTGGGGAGCAGGAAGACGTCGGAGGCGGCGAGCAGCTCCTCGAAGCGGTCCTGCTTGCCGAGGAACGCGACGCGGCCCTCCAGGCCCTTCTCCCGCAGCATCCGCTCCACGGGCGAGCGCTCCGGGCCGTCTCCCACCATCACCAGCCGGCAGGGACGGTGGCGGTGGACCTCGGTGAAGATGGCGGCCACGTCGGTGATGCGCTTCACCGGCCGGAAGTTGGAGACGTGGACGAGCACCGGCTCATGGTCGTGCAGGGCCGGGAAGAGCGCGCGCAGGCAGGCGCGGTCTCTCACCGGTGCATAGCGCGCGGTGTCCACGAAGTTGGTGATGACGTCGATGGGGACGCTCTCGGGGATGTCGAAGCCCCGCCACGTCGCGCGGCGCAGGTAGGCGGACGGCACCGTCACCGCGTCGCTGCGCATGATGGAGAAGCGCGTAATCGGCAGGTAGCTGGGGTCGATTCCCACCAGCGTGGTGTCCGTCCCGTGCAGCGTGGTGACGACGCGCGGCGCCCTGTGGCCCAGCACCTCGCGCGCCATCCACGCGGCGGTGGCGTGGGGCACCGCGTAGTGGACGTGCAGGATGTCCAGGCGCTCGTAGCTGGCGACCTCAATCATCTTGGAGGCCAGCGCGATGGGATAGGTGCTGGACTGCTGGAGCGCCGGGTAGTCGCTCTCCGTCACCTCGTGGAAGACGACCTTCCGGTTCGCGCCATGGAGGCGCACCGGCAAGTCCCGGGCGATGAAGTGGACGCGGTGGCCCCGGTCCGCCATCGCGAGGCCAATCTCCGTGGCGACCATGCCGCTGCCTCCGAAGGTCGGAAAGCAGGTGATGGCCACGTTGAGCGGGGCATTCATGTGCGTGCCGGGAAGAACAGGGGCCGGGCGAAGCTATTCCTGCGGAAGTGGTCGAGCGGGTCGGCCAGTCCCAGCGTCTCGCGGAGGACGTAGGGCTCGCCGTGGGTGACGCCAATCCGCGCGCCATAGAAGCGATCCCTGGCCTCCAGCGAGGACAGCGACAGCGGTGAGCCCACCAGCGTGGGCGGCGCGTCCGGGCGCGGCTGCACCTGACTGGCGTAGCAGTGCACCGCCGCCAGCTTGCGCTCGTAGATGGCGGAGACGTCCACGATGACGCTGGGCTCGGCCAGATGCCGCAGCGGGTAGTAGAGGACCTGCCGCGGCGTGAAGGGCTCCGCGGCGGGCTCCGCGTCGAACTTGCGCACGCCCGCGAAGAAGAGGGCGCGCGTCACCAGCGCACTGGCCGCCTCGTGGTCCGGGTGCCGCTCCTGCTCCCAGGGCACCACGACGAGCTCCGGACGCAGGCGGCGCAGCGCTTCCACCACGCGGGCCACGGCGGCGGTGCGGGCGCGCTCGGGCTCGGGCGCGTCGAAGCCCGCCCACGGATTGAGCCAGCCGTCGGGCAGCTCCAGGTTCTCCCGGTGGGCCAGGCCCAGCGCGCGGGTGGCGGCCTCCGTCTCCTCCGCGCGGGACTGGAGCGTGCCGCGCGAGCTCTTCTCGCCGCGCGTCAGGTCGACGATGCCGGTGCGGTAGCCTCGGGTGGCCATGCTCGCCAGCAGCCCGCCGCAGAACAGCTCCACGTCATCCGGGTGGGGGCCGAAGGCGAGCACGTCGATGCCGTAGGCGGTGTCGTGCGCGCTCATGGCGTCAGGTCCTTCGAGTCACCGGAGAAGGGGACACACGCGTCCAGCACCAACCGGGTGAAGGCGCGCGTCCCGATGCGGCAGGCGAAGTAGGGCAGCCCGAGGACACGCTCCTGGGGCGCGTCCTCCGGGAAGAGGAAGGTGCGCAGGCGGTCCACCTGTTCGGCCGCCGTGGCATCGCGCCGGGCGAGCGCGCGGCGGTAGCGGCCCGTCAGCCGGGCCACCGCGACCCGCACCGTGCCCTGGGTGCGGCGCAGCGCGTCCTGGAGGTTCGCGTCCACCGCCGACACCTGTCCGGCGACGCGCTCCAGCTCGGAGGAGAACGCGCCGAAGAGGCGGGCCTCCAGGGCCTCGGGCGTCTCCAGCGGCTCCGCGGCATTGCGCGTGGCCAGCCGCGTGAGCAGCGCGTCGCGCGGCACGTTCACCTCATCCGGCTGGAGCCCCACCTTGCCCAGCCACCGGCGCGCGCGGTCATCGAGCACGCGGAAGCGGGCCCGGGGAATGGCGAGCGGCATCGGCCGGCCCGCGTGGGCGTAGAGCGGCGCCAGTTGCGCGAAGTAGGCCAGCTCGCCCGGGCCACCGACATACGCGGCCGTGGGGAGCCAGGTGTCCTGGAGGAGGGGACGCAGCAGCGCGGACGTGGTGAAGCGCAGCGGCTCGCGCTCCAGGGCCGCGTGCAGCGCGTCCTGGGTGATGGCGCGGCGCTCCGGGTGGCCCACCAGGCTCCACGCGCCCGCTTCCGCCGGGTCCAAGCGGTAGCGCGGGCCATCGAGCGCATCCGGAGAGAAGAAGCTGAGCGGCGAGCCCGGACGGACGTGGACCTGCACCGTGTAGCCCGCGCGGGTGAGCGCCTCCGCTCGGGCCGCGAGCACCGAGGAGAGCGCCTCCGCCTCCTGCAGTGCGAAGCGATGCACGGGCGCGGCCAGCGGCGCCAGCCGTGCGTCTCGCGGGTCGAGGAAGACGAGCCCCTCGTCGGCGAAGAGGGATGACAGCACGTCGGTGAAGGCGCCCGCGAGCGTGGCTTCGGGACGGTAGGCCTGCTCCAGCAGGGAGAGGAACTCCTCCGCGTGGGGTTCTGCCTCCAGCTCGGCGCGGAGGGTGGCCAGGGCGGGGAGGACGCTCGGTCCCAGGTGGCGATGGGCGATGGGCGCTCGAGACGTTGCCGCATCCGGAAGCTCGAGCGCCAGGCGACAGGGCCCTCCGCCCGGGCGTGGGAGGACACAGTGGTCAATCTCCGGGAGGTCGTGGTCCTCCGTCTGGAGCCAGAAGACGGGAACACAGGGCCGGCCGGTTTCTTCCCGAAGCGCGCGCGCCGTGACGATGGCGGACGCCGCCTTGTAGAGCGTGTACAGCGGGCCCAGGAAGAGGCCCATCTGCTGCCCCGTCACCACCGCCACGGTGCCGGGCCGCGCGAGCAGCGCGAGGTTGCGCTCCCGGGCGGGGCTGGGCGCGAGGCGCGCGTTCTGCGCGGCGAGGACGTCCAGCAGCACGGGCGACACCGTGCGCGTCGCGGCGGCGGCCACGGCCCGGGCGCGCGCCTCAGGGTGTCGATAGTCGTCGGGAAGGAAGGAGCGCGCGGACGCATCTCCGCGAAGCCACGCGGTCGAGAACGAGGACGTCACGGCATGTCGTGATAACAGGTCGGGGCGGGCGCGCCACCGGAAGTGCACGCTCGCACGTCGTGTGCGGCCGTGGCGGCGGGTGTCATCCCGCAACGAACGTGAGCCGCGCGCGAGGAAGAGGCCTGTTATAGGGTCCGCCCGAATGCGGAACCTGCTCCTCGGAATGACGCTGGCCATGAGCCTTGGAATCGGGTCGACGGCGGTGGCGCGGCCTCCCCGGCAGCTCCATGCGGGTGAAATCGCGGCGGGCCTGAAGCGGCTCGGCGTGACGGGCAGCGTGCTCTATGTCGCGGCCCACCCGGACGACGAGAACACGCGCCTGCTCGCGTGGCTGGTGGGCGCGCGCGGCCTGCGCGCGGGGTACCTGTCCGTGACGCGCGGCGATGGTGGGCAGAACCTCATCGGCACCGAGCAGGACGCCCTGCTGGGGCTCATCCGCACGCACGAGCTGCTCGCCGCGCGGAGCGTGGACGGCGCGGAGCAGCTCTTCACGCGGGCGCGGGACTTCGGCTACTCGAAGAGCGCGGAAGAGGCGCTGCGCATCTGGGGACATGAAGAGGTGCTGGCGGATGTGGTGCTCGCCATCCGCCGCTTCCAGCCGGACGTCATCATCACCCGCTTCACCACGAAGCCGCCGAACCACGGCCACCACACGGCCTCCGCGCTGCTGGCGGCGGAGGCCTTCATCGCCGCCGCCGACCCGAAGCGCTTCCCGGAGCAGCTCTCCGAGGTGAAGCCGTGGAAGGCGGACCGCCTGCTGCAGAACGCCTCCTCGTGGTGGTTCAAGCCCGACGAGGACCTGTCCAGCTACGTGAAGCTGGAGGTGGGCGGCTACGACGCGCTGCTCGGGCGGTCGTGGGGCGAGGTGGCCGCGGAGAGCCGCAGCCAGCACAAGAGCCAGGGCTTCGGCCAGGCCGCGGACCGGGGCCCCAGCACGGAGTACTTCACGCCGCTGGCGGGGACGCTCCCGAAGCGCGACGTGTTCGAGGGGCTCGACTTCTCCTGGAGGCGTTGGAAGGGCTCCGACGCTGTGTCCCGCGCGGTGGCCGCCGCGACGAAGGCGTTCGACGCGCGCGCCCCTCACCGCTCCCTGCCCGCGCTCGTCCGCGTCCACGAGGCGCTGACCGCGCTGCCGGACACCCACCCGTGGAAGGCGCCCAAGCTGCGTGAGACGGAGGCGCTCATCGCCGCCTGCGCGGGGCTGTTCCTGGAGGTGCGCGCCGCCGCGCCCACGGGCATCCCGGGGCTGCCGGTGGCGTTGGACGTGGTGGCGCTGAACCGCTCACCCGCCGCCGTCGAGTGGGTGGGGCTGACGCTGCCGGGCGAGAAGCCCGAGGCCGTGGGGAAGGCGCTGGGGGCGAACGCGCCCTTGAAGCTGTCGCGCACGGTGACGCTGCCGGCGACGGCGCCCATCTCCACGCCCTACTGGCTCCGCGAGCCCGTCACCGGGGGGCGCTACACGCTCGAGGGCGAGGACCGCGCGCTCACCGGCCAGCCGGAGGGCCTCCCCGCGCTGTCGGTGGCGTTCGACTACCAGGTGGCGGGCCGGCGCTTCCGCGCGGTGCGTCCGGTGGTCTACGTCTGGACGGACCCGGTGCGCGGCGAGCTCTACCGTGACTTCGAGGTCGTCCCGCCCGTCACCGCCACGCTGGCGCAGGACGTGCTCATGTTCCCCAACGGCGAGTCCCGCGCCGTGCCGGTGGTGCTGGCCGCGGGGATGGACCAGGTGCCGGGCACGGTGCGGATGGTGGCGCCGCCCGGCTGGCGCGTGGAGCCCGCGTCGGTCGAGTTCAAGCTCGCGGCGCGCGGAGACGAGCGCACCATCACCTTCCAGGTGACGCCGCCCCAGGGCTCGACGCGGAAGGCGGACCTCTCCGTGGACGTCGACGTGGGAGACCGCGCCTGGTCCTGGCGTGCCCGCTCCGTGTCCCATCCCCACATCCCCCCGCTGACGGTGCGCCATCCGTCCACGGCCACGGCGGTGCCTCTCTCCCTGGCCATGAAGGGCAAGCGCATCGGCTACATCCCCGGGCCGGGCGACCGCGTCGCGGAGAGCCTGAGCGCGGTGGGCTACGAGGTGACGCTGCTCCCCGAGGAGCGGCTGGCCCGGGAGAAGCTGGAGCGCTTCGACGCCATCCTCGTGGGGGTGCGCGCCTTCAACGCCAACACGCACCTCATCGTCCACCGGGAGCGGCTGCTCCAGTACGTGGAAGGCGGCGGGCGGCTGGTGGTGCAGTACAACACCAACAGCCGCGTGGGGCCGCTCACGTCCTTCGTCGGGCCCTATCCGCTGGAGCTTGGCCGCGAGCGCGTGACGGATGAGACGGCGGTGATGACGCCGCTGCGCGCCGATGAGCCGCTGCTGCGCGCGCCGAATGCGCTGACGGCCGCGGACTTCGAGGGCTGGGTGCAGGAGCGCGGCCTCTACTTCGCGTCGTCATGGGACGCTCGCTACCAGCCTGTCTTCGCCATGCACGATGCCGGCGAGGCGCCGCTCCAGGGCTCGCTGCTGGTCGCCCGCCATGGCAAGGGCACGTTCGTCTACACGGGCCTCGCCTTCTTCCGTCAGCTCCCCGCCGGGGTCCCCGGCGCCTACCGCCTGCTAGCCAACATCCTCTCTCAATGAGCACCGCTCCCAACCTGACCCCTCGTGAGCCCGTCGGCGACGCCCCCGCGCACCGGCCCGAGCTCGATGACGCGCCGCCGCTGCTGGGCTCGTGGCGCAACATCTACCTCCTGGTGCTGGGCACCTTCGTCCTGTTCGTCGCCACGTTCTGGGTGCTCACCGAGGTGTACGCGTGACGGGGCTCGACTGGCTCGTCCTTGGCGGGACGATTGCGTCCATCGTGGCGTGGGGCCTCTGGAAGTCCCGGGGGACGGCCACCAGCGACGAGTACCTGCGCGGTGGCCGTGAGCTGAAGTGGCCCACCATTGGCCTGGGCGTCATGGCCACGCAGGCCAGCGCCGTCACCTTCCTCTCCGTCCCCGGGCAGGCCTACGAAGACGGGATGCGCTTCGTGCAGTTCTACTTCGGACTGCCGATCGCGATGGTCATCATCAGCGCCGTCTTCGTGCCCATCTACTACCGGCTGAACGTCATCACCGCGTACGAATACCTGGAGTCGCGGTTCGACCTGAAGACGCGGCTGCTGGGCGCCTTCCTCTTCCTCATCCAGCGCGGGCTGGCCGCGGGCATCACCATCTACGCGCCGGCCATCATCCTCTCCACCATCCTCGGCTGGCCCCTGGAGCCCACGGTCATCGCCATGGGCGCGCTCGTCATCCTCTACACGGTGACGGGCGGCTCCAAGGCGGTGAGCCAGACGCAGAAGCAGCAGATGGTGGTGATGATGGGCGGCATGGTGGTGGCCGCCGCGGTCATCCTCTGGCGCTTGCCGGAGCATGTGTCGTTCGGCAAGGCGGTGGACGTCGCGGGCGCGTTCGGCCGGATGAACCTGGTGAGCTTCGACTTCGACATGCAGGACCGATACAACTTCTGGTCCGGCATCACGGGCGGGCTGTTCCTGTCACTGTCGTACTTCGGCACGGACCAGTCCCAGGTGGGCCGCTACCTGACGGGCCGCTCCATCGCCGAGAGCCGGCTGGGGCTGCTCTTCAACGGCGTGCTGAAAATCCCGATGCAGTTCCTCATCCTCTTCGTCGGGATTCTCGTCTTCGTCTTCTACCAGTTCAGCACGCCGCCGCTGCTCTTCAACGAGACGCTGCGCACCCGCGTGCAGGGCACGGCGCAGGCGGCCGAGTACGCCGCGCTGGAGGAGAAGTGGGAGCAGGTCCAGTCCGGCAAGCGCGTGGAGGTGGAGCGCTACCTGTCGGCCGTCGAGTCGGGCGACGTGGCGGCTGGCGAGGCGTCGCGGGCGCTGCTCCAGGGCGCGGCGCGGCAGGCGAGCGCGGTCCGCGAGGAGGCCAAGGACATGGTGGCGCGCGCGCTCCCGGGCGCGGAGACGAAGGACTCGGACTACATCTTCATCGCCTTCGTGAAGCGCTGGTTGCCCAGCGGGCTGTTCGGGTTGCTCATCGCCGTCATCCTGTCCGCGGCCATGAGCTCCATCGCCAGCGAGCTGACGGCGTTGGGGACCACCACGACGGTGGACTTCTACCGGCGGGTGTTCCAGCCCGGCGCCTCGGACCGGCACGTGCTGGTGGCGTCCAAGCTGTTCACCGTGTTCTGGGGACTGGTCGCCGTGGCCTTCGCGACCTTCGCGTCGCTCCTGGACAACCTCATCCAGGCCATCAACATCCTGGGCTCCATCTTCTACGGCACGGTGCTGGGCATCTTCCTGGTGGCCTTCTTCGTGAAACAGGTGCGCGGCCACGCCGTGTTCGCGGCGGCCGTCATCTCCCAGGCGACGGTGATCGCCCTCTTCTTCCTCTCCGACGTGGGCTACCTCTGGTTCAACGTCATCGGCTGCGCGCTGGTGGTGACGCTGAGCCTGGTGATGCAGGCCGTCCTGCCGCGCGGCGAGACGCCGGCCCCGGCCACGGGGGCCTGAGTCCGCGACGCCCAGGGCGGTGAAGGCCGGGAGGCGTCCGGGAAGGGGCGCCGGCCCGGCCTTGCAGTATGCTCGCCTGGGAGAGGGACGGACATGTCTGACGGGAAGAGGCGACCCGGTCGCCCGGGGCGTTCCGAGGCGCCACGCAGCGCGCCGGAGGAGGACGAGGACGCGACGCGGGACATTCCGCTCCTCACGCGCCCCGAGGAGACGCGCCTGGGGCCCATGGAGCCCCGCTTCGAGGAGACGCGCCTGGGCCCGGTGGAGCCGCTCACCGAGGAGACGCGGCTGGGCCCCGTGGCGTCCTTCTCCCAGGAGGAGGACCTGCCCCCCTTGGAGCCTCCCGCGCTGGAGACGCGGATGGGGGCCGTCCCACCCGCCAGGGCGGGCCGCTCGGGCCGCGCCGCCCGGAGCGCGCGGACCGAGCCGCCAGCGCCGCGCTCCACCGAGGTCCACACGGACGTCATGCCTCCGAAGGCTCCCAGGCAGCGCGCCAGCCCGCTGAAGGCCAGCGCGGCCCCCGCCAGCGTGGGCGTGGTGCGCCTGAGCCCGCTGGAGCCCCTGGGCGCGAAGGTGGTGGCCGCCGAGGAGGAGGCGCCCGCGCTGCGGACGATGTTCGCGAACCACTCGGCGCTGCTGGCCGAGCAGCTCCGCGACGCGCTGTCGACGAAGATGTATGGCCGGGGCCCGCACCGGGTGCTGCGCATCGACGAGCCGGAGGGGCCCAGCACCGCGGGCGGGAAGCTGGCGCGGCAGGCCATCTCCCTGGTGCCTCGCAAGGGTGAGGGGACCTCGCTGACGTGCGGCTGGGTGGACGTGTCCAAGCGCGAGGCCCAGCTCCGCAGCTTCGAGGCGGTGGCGAAGCGGTACGCGCTTCAGCACGGCGAGCCGCTGGAGCTGCAGGCCGAGGAGTACGAGCGCTTCCTCTCCGACGTCGAAGCGGTGCTCATCCAGGCCGTCATCAAGGTCCGCGTCATCGTCCCCGAGGAAGGGGGCGCGGTGCGCGTCGCGGGCCCTTCCGCCTCCACCCGCGCGAAGGGCGTCCCGCCCCTCTGGGCGGGACTGCTGGCCGTGCTGGCCTTCGTGCTGGGCCTGCT
>NZ_JABXEP010000164.1:0-16976 GCF_013372605.1 Myxococcus sp. AM009 | reverse complement strand
AGCTCATCGCCGGTGGCGAGCACGGCGACGCGCGGCGCGGGGCGCACCCAGACGTCCGTGGCGCCCATGGACGCGAGCACGCCGAGTACCGCGGCGCCCACGCGCTGGCCCGCGTCGAACAGCGGGGTGCCGGTGAGGACCTCCTCTCCGGCGCGGCGGAGGTCGTTGCCGGGCGGCACGGTGATGAAGACGTCCACGCAGGCGCCGTCCTCGGTGGCGCGCGCGGCCTCCTGTCGGACGACCGCGTCGGCGCCGGCGGGCAGGGGCGCGCCGGTGAAGACGCGCGCGGCCTCTCCGGGCTGGAGGGGCGTGGACGGGAGGGCGCCAGCGAAGACGGTGCTGGTGACGCGCAGCCGCGCGGGCCGGTCGCGGGAGGCGCCCTGGGTCTCCTCGGCGCGCACGGCCCAGCCGTCCATGGCGGAGTTGTCACAGCCGGGCAGCGAGCGGGAAGCGGTGACGGGGGTGGCGAGGAACCGGCCCTGGGCATCGAGGAGCGGCACGCGCTCGGGCGCCGCCGGGGCGATGGCGTCGAGCGCGGCCAGCCGGGCGGAGTCGAGGGGCGTGAGGGGCATGGAGGCGCCGCAGCCTATGACGTGGAGCGCGCGCCGTGTCCACGGGGGCAAGGGACGCTTCGTCCGCTTTCTTCCTCTGGGGGCGTGCGTGGGCGGAAAGGTAAGGTGGCCGCGGCGGGCGCGCGCACGGGGCACGGGCATGGAGCGGAGCCACACGGAGTTTTCGGAGGTGACGCTGGCCATCCTCGCGGGAGGACAGGGCCGGCGCCTGTCTGGGGTGCCCAAGGGGTTGTTGGAAGTGGAGGGGCGCACGGTGCTGGAGCGGCTGCTGGCGCTGGCCCCGTGTTTCGAGGACGTCTTGCTGGTGGCGAACGTGCCCGGGCCCTACGCGCGCTTCGGGCTGCGCACGGTGGCGGACGTGGTGCCAGGGAAGGGCGCGCCCGGTGGTGTCCATGCGGCGCTGGGGGCGGCGCGCACGCCGTGGGTGGTGGTGGTGGCGTGCGACATGCCGTTCATCACGACGGAGGTCCTGCGGGTGTTGCTGGGCGCGCGGGACGCCGGCGTGGACGCGGTGTGCTTCGAGGTGGGGGGCAGGCTGGAGCCGTTGCTCGCGGTGTACCGGTCGGCGCTCGTGCCCGCGTGGGGTGAGGCGCTGGCGGCGGATCCGTCGATGCGGGAGCTGCTGTCCGGCGTGCGCGCGCGGCTGTTGTCCGAGGACACCTTGCGCGCGGTGGATCCGTCCCTGCGGTCCCTGGCGAATGTGAACACCCCCGATGACCTGGCGCGCTACGGCGTGGCGCTGCCGTCGTGGCGGGGGTGAAGGGAGTCGCCCCAGAGAAGGCGTTCAGGAAATGGATTGGGAACATCCAGGGCTATACTGACAGGCTGTGCGAATCTTTCCGCGCGTATGGCTTCTGGCGCTTGCCTTGCTCTGGAGCGGTTGCGCCACGGTTGCGAATGCGCCCCACCAAAGCGCAGGGGCTGATGCGGAAACAGAGTGCCGCTCGGCCGATGAAGACAGGTGCGTCACGCTGCTGTGCCTCGGGGGCGAATGCGGCTTCTACCGCTGTGAGGACATTTCCGGTGCGGTGTCACTGGCGCGCTTTCCTCCCGCGCGTCCGCCTGCTGCGGCAGCCGCACCCGGCAGAGGGCCTCGGAGGCACTGGGGAGGTGGGCATCAGCTTCCTCGGGGAGCCGTCATGGTCTTCCCCAACTGGAACGGCGCGCCCGAGCAACTCATCCCGCCATCACGCCAACTCACACCCGGGCGCTGGGAGAAGCACCACATCTTCCCCCAGGCAGAAGACCTCTCGATGCGGTTCGCGGTTCGAGGCGTCAAGATCCACGACTACACCATGCCGATTCCGCGTGACGTCCACCGGCGCATTCATGGTGGAGACGGACGCGGTGGCGCGTGGAACCAGGCCTGGCGCGACTTCAAGACGGCGAAGCCGAGCGCCCGTCCCACGGACATCTACAAGTTCGCGAGGGAGCTCATTCATCGCTTCCAACTCATGGGTGGCCCGATTCAGCCCTACTCTATTCGCGCCCGGGAGCGTGAGGACGGATGAGCCGTTTCTTCTGGATGCAAGAGGACAAGGTCGCGGCGGCGAAGTACGGAGGAGAAATCAACGCCTGGCACAAGCTGTCGCTCCCCGGTGTGAGCTGCGGCACCTGCGGCGAGACATGGGCCAATACGGGACATGAGTATCCGTGCATCGACCTGGCTCAACTGCCAGCGCGCAACGAGTTCGCGCGTCCCAGACCCGAGCCCTTCCCTGAATTCGTGCGCCTTCGTGAGCTGGTCAGGCCGCTGGTTCCTCCCGACGCCGAACTGCCGCCCGGTACGGGCTTTGGCCCCTTGGTCGGACGTGCCAGGGGCGCATTCGGTCCCATTGCCTGGGTAGGGGGGCAGAAGCTGCTCGTGCAGCGCGACGCCCTGTCGCGGCTGCACTCCGAGGGCGTCCGAGGCCTCCAGGCCTGCCTGACGCAACTGCGCTTCCGGCAGAAGGATGGGCCAGAACTGCTGGAGCTTCAGATTCCGCCCCACGGCAGGCTGCATCCGGACTGCATCCCGCCCGATGAGCCGCCACCGTGCGTGACCTGTGGCCACTGGGGACTGACACGGCCGGACGCGCTCATCCTCGACGCAGCCTCCCTCCCCACGGACCTGGACCTGTTCCGGGTCGGGAACTTCTCCACGATGATTGTCGGCACGGAGCGCTTCATGGAGGCGGTGCGCCGTCTGGACCTGGAGGGCATCACCTTCCAAGCGCTGCCCGCGTACTGACGGGCACCCCGCCACGACTCATAGCGGCGTGCGGATGAAGCGAGCAGCCGGTGGCTGTTGGGCGTAGTCGCCGCTTGTGGCGCGCTGCGCCTTGCTGGAGCGCTCGAAGGAGTCGGCGCCCACGTCCTTGTAGGGAAGGTCCTGGCGCGGCAGGTGGTGGGCGGCCGTGAGCATGGATTCGGGGGCGCACCAGGCTCCGGGCCCAACTGTTCGACGGGCTCACCTGCACCCATGACGCGCCAACCTCTGTGCCTACGCCACGAGCAGGCTACGGCGTTTCATTCCTGTGGGTCGGGCGCGCAGCCCGGTGGTAGCTGTTCGGAAATGTCGGGACTTTTGTGGCGCCAAAACCCCCGACATTTCCGAACAGCGAGCTACGGGAGCGACTCCGGTCTCCCCGCCGCGAGGGGCCCCCTGAGATGGCCGCGTGGTCCGTTCAGCATGAAGTCCGACACGGAGGTGATGGCTGGACATCCGCGCGCGCAGCCCATGGACGACACGCCACGGAGGACACGCCCGCTGCGGCGGCGCCGTCGCTCAGTTCATCTGCGCTGCGCGATCAGTCCCGAGCAGCCAACCAGGCAGCCCCCCCTGCGTCACCATGACTCATGGACCGCGGCGGCCGGGGGGAGAAACAGGCGGGGGAGAACCTCATGCTGAAGACCCCTCCGGGCGCCGCCCGGGCGATGGCGTCGAGCGCAGCCAGCCGGGCGGAGTCGAGGGGCGTGAGGGACATGGATGCGCCGCAGCCTATGACGTGGAGCGCGCACAGGGCACGGGCATGGAGCGGATCCACACGGAGTTTCCGGAGGTGGCGCTGGCCATCTTCGCGGGAGGGCAGGGCCGACGCTTGTCTGGCGTACCCAAGGGGCTGTTGTCCGAGGCCGTGCTGCGCGCGGTGGAGCCGTCACTCCAAGCCCTGGCGAATGTGAACACCCCCGAGGACCTGGCGCGCTACGGCGTGGCGCTGCCGTCGTGGCGGGGGTGAGGGCTCAAGGCATGTGAGGGTACCGCTCCACGTGTCCCTCTGGGGAGACGGCATACAGCTCGAACCAGTCGTATTCGAGGGTCACACCTGGGCCGAACTCCGGGCACTTTTCGACCCTGCGGTTGACCCGGACGAAGTACCACCCGGCCTGGTAGCCAACGACGAACTCCAAGGCGCGCGGTGAGAAGGCACACGACTTCGTGGCGGTCTTCGGAAAGCGCTTCATGACCGCTTGAAGCGCTGCGTGCGCGGCCAGGACCGCTGGGCCGTCCAGTGTTCCAAGCGGCTCCAACTCTGTCTCGGGCCAGGGGATGGTGGCCGACGTGCCTGCGTCGGTATTCACTGGAGCCGGAAGAGCGGAGCGGGGCGAAGGTGTCCCCGCGTCCGTTCCAGCGTCACCGGCGGGGGCGGGACGGGCTCCGCCGTCCGCGAGCAGTGAGACGAGCACGATGAAGTGGTGAGGGCTCAGCATGTGGCACCTTGGGCGCTACTGGAGACCATGACCCAAACCCCCTCTCCGGATTTCGCAAGAGGCCAGACCGACAGGTCCTGGCTACTGACGCCAGAGCCACAGGGATGGTTGTGCGCATATCCGAAGATGGGGAGGTCTCTTCCGAAATCAGCATCATCGACGCCTCCCCACGGAGGCTGGCAGCTGCCGGATACATTCCCCACGTTTCGCAGTGGCCAGGAGACCCGCCAGTCCTCCTGCGTTCGGTAGAGGGCGACGCAATACTCCCGGAACGTTGGCCGAATCCGAGAGCACCGCAGGTACCCGCGGCCATGGCCCTGGCGCGATGGGGAGTGCGTCCTCGCCTCCGAGTCTGGCCACCTCGGTATGGGTGTAGTAGCTGCGCCCGCTCGAACAAGCGATGCCCAGCGCCATCAAGACCAGGCAGCCCTCGCGGTAGCCATGCTTCATGGTGCCTCCCCCGGCACGGCAACGTACCACGCGCCCCGAGCAGCCAACCAGGCAGCACCCCCTGCGTCACCATGACTCATGGACCACGGCGCCCGGGAGTGGGAAACAGGCGGGGGAGAACCACATGTCGAAGACCCCTCTCGGACGTTTCCGTGCCATCGCCCTCGCGGAGGGCCTGTCTGTCATCGCGCTCTTCTTCATCGCCATGCCGTTGAAGTACGCCCTGGGCATGCCGCAGGCGGTGAAGTTCACCGGCTGGGTCCACGGCCTGCTCTTCGTGCTCTACCTCTTCGCGCTCATGGAGATGGCCATCACCTGCCGCTGGTCCTTCGTGCGCGTGGTGGGCGGCGTCATCGCGTCGCTGCTCCCCTTCGGCACCTTCGTCTTCGAAGCGCGCCTGCGCCGCGAAGCGGCCGAGCCGGCCGTCGAGCCCGCGCGCTGAGTCGCGTCGCGCACCGGACGTGACAGGTGGGACGCCTCGCACCGAGGCCGCCCGGAGTTCGCGTGGGTGACCAAGCTGTGCCAGCATCCCGCGCGTTCTCCGACGGGAGGTCGGCATGGAGCGCGGCAAGTGGGACACGCCAGAGGATGTGGAGCGCGAGCTGAGCTCGCGGCTCGCGCTCGTGGAGGCGTCCGAGGGGATTCGCGGCATGCACTTCGCCGCCGTCCTCGACACGGTGCGCTTCCTCGGCGGTGAGCAGGCGGTGGCGCCCATCCAGCGGGGCGGTGACTACCCCGCCGACCTGGACACCACCGAGTTCTACCCCGTCCCGCCCTTCATGCGCGTGTTCTTCTCCGCGGCCCGGCTGCTGGCGCCGCAGCTCGGCGGCGTGGAGGAGGCCATGCGGCAGATTGGCGTCCAGGGCACGCTGGCCTTCATCAACTCCATGTTCGGCGCCGAGGTCCGGCAGCAGGTGGGCGGCGAGCCCAAGCGCCTCGTGGAGATGCTCCCCGAGGCCTACCGCATGGCCATCAACTTCGGAGAGCTCCAGGTGGCGTGGACGGGCCCGCGCTCGGGCCGCATCCACATGCGCCGCATCTTCACCCCCGTGGCCTACAACGAAGGCATGCTTGAAGGCGCGCTGCTGGCCGTGGGCGCCCAGGACATCCAGGTGCGCGGCGGACAGACGTCCCTGCTGGACAGCGAGTACACGCTGTCCTGGGACCACTGACCCGCCGCGGGACATCGACGCGACTGTTCACAACCATGACGAAATAAATGATGTTCCTCCGCGCCCATTGGTTAGAAGTGGTCGCCGAGCGCCCGGACATGTGCACCGGGCCTACGCAACGGAGGGACGTCTCATGAAGGCAGACAGCTGGAAGAACCTGGCCGCGGTGGCGGGCGTCATGATGTCGGTGAGCGCCGGCGCGCAGGAGTCGTCGGGGAGCTTCGGTTCGGAGGGGCAGTTCGTCATCAGCACGGATGCCTCCGCGAGCCTGGGCTACTCCACGCAGGGCAGCGGCGTGGGCTACATCTTCCTGGAGCCCGGCGCGGACTACTTCCTCAAGAAGAACCTGTCCGTCGGTAGCGGCCTCCAGGTCCGCGCGCTCTTTGGCAGCGGTGACACGATTGCCGCATTCGGCCTGAACGCGCGCGTCGGCTACAACATCCCGCTCTCCGAGCGCATCTCCGTGTGGCCCAAGGGCCAGGTGTCGCTGTACATCGGCGATGACATCCTGCCCTTCGCCAACCAGACCCTCCCCGCCGACGTCACCGTCATCCTGGAAGGCTACGCGCCCTTCCTCTTCCACGTGACGCCGCACTTCTTCGTGGGCGGTGGCCCGCGCCTGGCCTTCGGCCTGGGCGGTGACGTGGAGGTGAACTTCAGCGTCGCCTCCACCATCGGCGGCTACTTCTAGTCTCCGCCCGGCCGCGTCCCCAGCGGGCGCGGCCGTGTGGGGGCCCGCTTCATTTCCAGGCAATGGCCCGGGCCACCGTCAGTGGCTCCGCTGCTGACCGGGGCCGCCCTCGCGCGACAGGTTCAGCGCGGTGCCCACCAGCGCGAGGTGGCTGAAGGCCTGCGGGAAGTTGCCCACCATCCTGCGGGCCACCGGGTCGTACTCCTCGGACAGCAGGCCCACGTCGTTGCACAGGCCCAGCAGGCGCTCGAACAGCGCGCGCGCCTCGCCCTCGTGGCCCAACAGCGCCAGCGCGTCCGCCAGCCAGAAGCTGCACGCCAGGAAGACGCCTTCTCCCGGGGGGAGGCCGTCCCGGGTCTCGTGCGTGTGGTAGCGGCGCACCAGTCCGTCGTGGCACAGCTCGCGGCGGACGGCCGCCACGGTGCCGCGCACGCGGACGTCGTCGGGCGGGAGGAACCCAACGATGGGAATCAACAGCAGGCTGGCGTCCAGGGCCTGGCCGCCAAAGGCCTGGGTGAAGGTGTTGCGGCGGGCGTCGTAGCCTCGCGCGCAGATGTCCGCGTGCATCTGCGCGCGCAGCGCCTTCCAGTGCTCCACCTGCGCGCCGCGCATGCCGCGCAGGTTCGCCGTCTTCACCATCCGGTCCATGGCCACCCAGGCCATGACCTTGGAGTGGGTGAACTGCTGGCGCCCGCCGCGCACCTCCCAGATGCCCTCGTCGGGCTGGTCCCAGTTGCGCTCCACGAAGCGCAGCAGGTGCACGCTCACGTCCCAGGCCTCGGCGTCCGAACAGACGCCGTGGCGGAGCGCGTGGTAGAGGCAGTCGGCAACCTCACCGAAGACATCCAACTGGAGCTGGCCCACGGCGGCGTTGCCGATGCGCACCGGGCGCGAGCCCGCGAAGCCCGGCAGCCAGGGCAGCTCCAGCTCGGTGACGCGGCGCTCTCCGGCCACGCCGTAGAGGATTTGCAGCTCGTCGGGCTCTCCGGCCACCGCGCGCAGCAGCCAGTTCCGCCAGGCCTGGGCTTCCTGGGTGTAGCCGGCGTCCAACAGGGTCAGCAGCGTCAGCGTGGCATCGCGCAGCCAGCAGTAGCGGTAGTCCCAGTTGCGCACGCCGCCCATCCGCTCCGGCAGGGACGTGGTGGGCGCGGCGACCACGCCGCCCGTGGGGGAGTAGGTGAGCGCCTTGAGGGTGATGAGCGAGCGCATCACCTGGGCGCGCCAGGGGCTCTCGTGGATGCAGCGGGACGCCCAGGCGCGCCACCACCGCTCCGTGTCCTCGCGCATGCGGAGCGGGTCCGGCGGCTGCCGGGGCGGAGGCAGGTGGGAGGGATGCCAGGACAGGACGAAGGCCCGGCGCTGTCCTTCCGGCACGCAGAAGTCCGCGAGCACGTGGCTGTGCTCCAAACGCAGCGGCAGCTCCGTGGACAGGTAGAGCGCGTCCGGGCCCGCCTTGGTGCTCACGCCGCCCGGAATCAGGCGGGCCCAGGGCGTGCGGTCGCCGTAGCCGAAGCAGGGGGCGAACTCCAGTTGGAGCGGCACCTGTCCGGTGCGGGCCTCCACGATGCGAATCAACTGCGGCGTGTCCTCGCGCAGCGGCATGAAGTCGCACAGGCGCACGATGCCGGTGTCGGTGTGGAACTCCGTCTCCAGCACCAGCGTGTCGCGCACGTAGCGGCGGTGGACGCGCCGCACGGGCACGGTGGGGGCGATGCGCCAGAAGCCATGCCGCTGCTCACCCAGCAGCGCCGCGAAGCACGCGTCCGAGTCGAAGCGTGGCCAGCACAGCCAGTCGATGGCGCCGTCATTCGCCACCAGCGCGGCGCTGTGCGTGTCTCCAATGAGGGCATGGGCTTCGATGGGCAGCGCCATGCGGGAAAGCTAGGGACGTCCCCCGTGGCGTGTCCCTCCGGGGGCACTCGGCGCGGCGAGCCGTCCACGGGCCCCGTGGGTGGCGGAGGCGCGGGCAGCCGCTCGCTCGCGACGCATCGGCGCCATGCGACGAGACATGAGGCATGAGCAGGGAATGCCGCGATGCGCGAACCGGCCCCGGTATGGGGTTGCCGGACATGACTGTCCATGAGGGCCGGTCCGAACGCGCTGGGCGTGGGTCCTGACGCGCGTGTCTCCAAGAGGGCGCGCGGTCTGGTGTTTCATCCGCATGTTTCACCCGCATGCGGGCCGCGGGCGGGCCCCGCACGGCATGCGGGGAGGCGCGTACCGCTCCCTACCCACGTACCAGGTTGCGCAGCAGGAAGCCCAGATTGGCGGGGCGCTCGGCCAGCCGGCGCATGAGGTACGGGTACCAGTGCCGTCCGTACGGCACGTAGACGCGCACCGGGTGACCCTCCCTCACGAGTCGCTCCTGCAAGTCCCTGCGGATGCCGTACAGCATCTGGAACTCGAAGGCGCCGCGCGGCAGTCCGTGCTTCGCCGCGTGGTCCAGTGCCGCTTCAATCATCCGTTCATCGTGCGTGGCGATGCCGTGATACACGCCGCTGTCGAGCAGCACCCGCAGGGTGCGAACGAAGCTGGCATCCACGTCCCGCTTGTCTGGGAAGGCCACGTCGGGCTTCTCCAGATAGGCGCCCTTGCACAGACGAACGCGGATGCGCTGTGCGCACAGCGCCTTCGCGTCCTGCTCCGTGCGCCGCAAGGCGCTCTGCAGCACGGCGCCGACGTGGGGCTCGCCGAACTCCGCGCGGAGCTGACGCACGATGTCCAGCGTCACCTGGGTCACCGAGCTGTCCTCCATGTCGATGCGCACGAAGGAGTCGCGGGCCGCGGCCTCGGCCACCACCGTGCGCGCGTTCTCCAGGGCCAGGGCTTCATCGAACAGCAGCCCGCACTGGGTGAGCTTCAGCGACACGTTGGCCCGCACGCCCACCAGGTCGATGCGGGCCAGCAGCCGCTGGTACTGGCGCACCTCCTCCCGCGTCTCCTCGGGCGTCTGGACGGCCTCGTTGAGGTGGTCGAACGACGCCATGCGCCCGCGCGCGGAGAGCGCCTTCACGGCGTCCACGGCCTCCTCCAGTGTCTCCCCGGCGATGAAGCGCGAGGCCAGCCGCCGGAAGGGGCGCAGGCGCATGGCGGCGTCCTCCAGGCCCGGACGGCGGGCCAGGAACAGCAGGGCGGAGCGGGACAGGTGGGTGGTGTCGGTGGTCATGGCGTGGGTGGGTGGGTGACGGCTTCAGTCCAGGTGCTCCCGGAGGAAGTCCCCGGCCAGCGTGTTGAAGGCCTCGGGGTGGCTCATGTAGGGCAGGTGGCTGGCGCCCCGGATGAGCGCCAGCCGGGCCCCGGGGATGTGGCGGGCCACGTCGCGGGCGGCGCGGGGGGGCACCAGCAAGTCCCGGCCGCCCTGGATGACGAGCGTGGGCACCTGGAGCTCATGGAGCCGGGGCATCAGGTTCGTGGTCAGGATGTCCCGCAGCCGGCGCAGCAGCTCCACCGGGGACAGCCGCCGGGCCTCGCGCACGATTTCGGCCCGGCCCTCCGGCGGCAACCGGCGGCCTCCCAGCACCCGGGCCACGGTGGGCGCCAGCAGGTACGCCAGGGGCCGGGGCGCGCGCACCAGGGTGGACAACGTCAGGGCCAGCCGGCGGCTGCGGTGCACGCTGGCCACCGGTGACACGAGCACCAGCGCCTTCACCCGCTCCGGGTGGGCCAGGGCGTAGGCCATGGACAGCAGGCTTCCATAGGACGACCCCAGCAGGGCGAAGCGCCCCGGCAGCAGGGACTCCGCGTGGTCCAGCACCGCCAGGTTCCACAAGAGCGGGGTGTGGGTGGCGGGGGTGCGCAGGGGCGGCGTCCACATCAGCAGCCTCAGCGCGCCCGCCAGCGGCTCCATGGGCGCGAAGGAGCGGCCACTGGCCCCCAGCCCCGGAAGACACACCACGGTGCGTGCTTCATCCCTGTTGCCGTCTGGAAAGGTGAACAGGCGTACCGGTGCGCCTCGCACGGGACGCTGTTCACAGGGGAGGTGGGCATAACCCGTCTGGATGTCGTCCACCTCCGGGACGAGCGGCGGGCCTCGGGGGTGTCTCCCGGGGCGGGATGACAGGGCTTCACGCATGGGAATGCCTCGTCAGGAGCCGCCGCACGCTGGCGGCCACGGTGTCCCGGAAGGCCCGGAGGCTGGATTCACTGGCATCCGGAGGCGGCGGGGCGTGGGGTGTCCCCAGGTGGAAGGTGAGCCGCACGGGCCAGGGCAGGGGCCCCAGGCCCAGCACCAACGGCATCCGGTATTTGTCATCGTCCGTCAGGCGCACGCACAGGCGCTCCTCGCCCGGGGGCCACCGGAAGGTGTCATCCACCCCCTGGCCGGCGAAGGGCACCACCGGCACCCCGGCGCGGGCCGCCAGCCGCGCGAAGCCCAGCGCCCGCTCCCAGCGCAGCCGGTAGCGCCCCTGGCTGCGCTTGAAGGTCTCCCACGCGCCCCCCGGATAGCAGACGACCAGCGAGCCCGCCCGCAGCGCCGTCAGGGCGTTCTCCCGCGTCCCCTCCACGCCGCCCAGCCAGGGCAACACCGTGCGGATCAACGGGATGCGGAAGAACCCCCGCTCCGCCAGGCCCAATGGATAGCGGCCGGTGCGATGGTGGAGCAGGTGAAAGAAGGCCGGTGTCTCGTAACCCCAGACGCCGTGGTTCCCCACCAGCAGCACCGGGCCTTTCACGGGCAGGTGCTCGCAGCCCACCAGCCGCGCCCGGTGGTACAGCGCCGACAGCGCCGCGCCCTGTTCGGCGAGGCGGAATACGGCCCGGCGCAGGCTGGCGAGCGGGGCATCCATGGTGGAAAAACATGGGGATGCGCGGCGCCCCCAGCAGGCGGCGCCTTCCTCCTGGCCGCCGGGCAGCCAGCCGCCCCTGAGACAGTGACGGCCCCGACAGTGGGGGGCATAGGAGTTTGAGTAATGCCAGCTTGCAGGCATACTCAGGTTGTCTGCTTCCGGGTGCATGCCGAACGTTCCGGCATGGGCAGCCCGTTCGACATCCTCATCGACCAGCATCGGGAACTGGAAGAGCGTCTCGAGCGTCTGGCATCGGGTGTGGAACCCGATGAGCTGAGGGGACTGACGGCGGAGTTGCTGACATTGCTGAGGCTTCACTCCCGACTGGAGGAGCGCTGCCTCTACCCGGTGATGGCGCGGGTGGAGGGCCGCGAGTCTTGCCGTGAGCAGACGGAAGACCATCTCACCATGCGCGAGCTGATGGCTGAGCTGGAGGAGCTGCCCTCGGGTCATCCCGAGTGGCAGGCGCGTCTGTTGACACTGGAAGACCTGGCGGTGGCGCATTTCCAAGAAGAGGAGAATGCACGACTGCCCCAGCTCATGATTGCCCTGGATTCCCTGTCGCTGGACGACCTGCGTCGTGATTTATCGGCCACCTGGGACGACCTGCTGCCACGCCCCCAGGTGTTCCAGGTGGCGGGGGAGGCCCCCCTGCTGGAGTCCCTGCACTGGGACGGTTAGGCCCCGGAGGCCGCCGGGAAACAGGTGAGACCTGCGACAACGGGGCGAATGGTCCGTTGCTCAGTCACAACTTTTATCTCTTCCTTTAGACAAAACCTTTTTTGGAAGGTAAGGGTATGGGCAGCATCACAAGCATCGAGCATCAGCCCCCCCGTACTGCATGACTCTTGTCGTTCCCCAGGTGAGGATTCAACGAATGTCCGTGGATAAAGCGTTTCGCGACATGATCCGCAATGAAATCGAGGTCCAGCTCAAGCCGCTGCGTGACGTGGTCGCGCGCCTGGAGGAGGGCACGGCGGACCTGGACGCGCTCCGCAACGTGGCTGAGCGCCTGGCCCCGCTGGCCGAGGTCGTCGGGCCCCTGTTCGGCGCCCAGATTCCCGCGTCCGCCAAGGCGGTCCGTCGTGGCCCGGGGCGTCCTCCCGCGGCGCGCAGCTCCGTGACGGCGGCTCCCGCGGCCGCGGGTGGCAAGCGTCGTGGCCGCAAGCCGGCGGCGGCGGGTGCTGACGGCTCGCGCGCGTGCGCCATCATCGGCTGCGGCAAGCCCAGCCGCACCAAGGGCTACTGCGCGGCCCACTACCAGAAGCTCCGCATGCTGGAGAAGACCAACCGCCGCCCGAGCGACTGGAAGGACTACGCCGACCCGGACAGCGTGGACGACATCAAGCTGCCGCGCGGACGCGCCGCGTCCAAGGCGCTGGCGGCTGCCGCTCAGGCTGGGCACGCAGGCTAGCCAGCGGCACGCTGCCCCGGCCCGGGCAGAGAGTGACCGCGCCCCCGTCGTTCCGCTCTGTCGTCGGGAGAGGAATCGGGGTCCGCCCATGCGGGAGAGACTTGCCCGTGGGGGCTTGCACGAGCATGAATGCCCGGGCCCATGAACAAACGCGATTTGGAGCCTGGAATCATCACCGACCTGGCCGGAAGGACCACGTACGGTGATTATCTGCAGCTCGACCGGCTCTTGTCGGCCCAGGTGACGCGCTCGCAGCCGCCTCACCATGACGAGCTGTTGTTCATCATCCAGCACCAGACGAGCGAGCTGTGGATGAAGCTGCTCATCCACGAGCTGGGCGCCTGCATCCGTTACGTGCAGGCGGACCGGCTGGAGCCGTCGTTCAAGATTTTCGCGCGCGTGGCGCACATCCAGCGGATGCTCTTCGAACAGTGGAGCGTGTTGGAGACGCTCACGCCGAACGAGTACCTGGAGTTCCGCGACACGCTGGGCAGCTCCTCTGGCTTCCAGAGCTTCCAGTACCGCGCGCTGGAGTTCCTGCTGGGCAACAAGGACGCGCAGGCGCTGACGCCCTTCCGCCACGTCCCCGCAATCCACGGCGAGCTGGAGCGGCTGTTCGAATCCCCCAGCCTGTATGATGAGTTCCTGCGCCACCTGTCTCGCATGGGACATCCGGTGCCGCAGAGCCACGTGCAGCGTGACTGGCGCAAGCCCTACGAGAAGAGCCCGGAGGTGGTGGAGGTGTTCCGCCGCATCTACCAGGACGCCGAGGCGCACTGGGACGCGTATGAGATGTGCGAGAAGCTGGTGGACACCGAGGAGCGCTTCCAGCTCTGGCGCTACCGCCACATGATGACGGTGATGCGCATCATCGGCTTCAAGCAGGGCACGGGCGGCTCGTCGGGGGTGGGCTTCCTGCGCAAGGCGTTGGACCTGCGCTTCTTCCCGGAGCTGTGGGACGTGCGCACGGAGCTGGCGCCGCCTCCGCCGCGCCACCGGCCCTGAGCGTCCGCGCGGCCGAAGACAGCCTTGCGCCTCCTGGGGCCGTCCATTCCGGCACGGCTCCGTGGAGGGAATGACGACTGTCTGGCATGCCAGGGCGGCCGGCCACGGATTGTCATGGGCGCGGGTTAGGCTTCACGCACCATGGACGCTGCTGAACCGCTGCTCTTCGACAAGGCGTACGTCCTCTGCTACCGCACCTTCGACATCGCGGAGGAGCTGGACCTGGAGCGCGCGCGCCGGGTGCTCACGGAGGACTCGCGCCGGCTCAGGCTGTCACGGGAGAACAGTCAGTACATCCAGCTGCCCAACCCGCCGCTGGCCTATGAGCTGGGCCGCCGGCCCCTGGCGCTGCGGGATGGCCCCGTCACGGTGGATGTCACCGCGCGCCTGTTCGACCACGGCGCCGTGTCCATCATCCTGCAGGTGCCAGTCGTTCCGGGCACCTCCCTGGAGGTGCTCACGCGCATGGCGGACGAGCTCTATGACAGCCAGGCGTTGGAGGACCTGGCGTTGGAGCTGGTGGAGGGCGTGCGCCGCACCATCGCCCCCGCCGCGCAGGCGCCCCATCTATGGGAGCAGAGTGAGAGCTACACCGTCATCTTCGCCGAGCACATCCGTGGCAATCCCACCGCGGAGGAGTTGATGTCACGCGCGGACCTGGCCCGGCTGCTCCTGGGTGAGAGCGGCACGGTGCCGCTGTCCCCGCGTGAGAGCGAGTCCGTGCTCCAGTCGCGCTTCAGCTACACCATCCACGACCTGGTCGTCATCGACTGGAACAGCGCCTTCGTCTACGAGCCATCCGGCTCGAGAGACATCCCTGACCTGCTGGAGATTGCCAACGCGCAGTTGCTGGAGTTCCGCTACTACGACGACCGGCTGGACGCGCACATCACCCGCATCCACGAGAAGGTGCAGTCCGCGCGGCACGGTTGGGCCACGTTGTTCCGCAGCCCCTACCGCAACCTGGCCCGGCAGACGCTCTCCACGTTGGTGGACCTCAACGAGTTCATCGAGCGCGTGGAGAACAGCCTCAAAATCATCGGCGACTTCTACCTGGCCAAGGTCTACGAGAGCGCCGTGCGCCGCATGCGGATTCCACCGTGGCAGGCCGCCGTCACCCGCAAGCAGCAGTTGCTGGCGCAAACGTATGGCCTGCTCAAGGGCGACGTGGACATCGACCGCTCCCATACGCTGGAGGCCGTCATCGTCCTGCTCATCGTGCTGGAAATCTTCTTCGCCTTCTTCCGCGTCTTCGAGCACTGAGGCACCCACGGGGAACCCCGTACTCCAGGGCAACGCGCTGTGCGGTTTCCACGCTTCGTCCGACATGGGAGAATGGGGCTTCGAGGCAGGGAGCCATGCGTCCGTGCCGGGGGGAGTGGGGCATGAAGGTGCCCGGAAAAAACGTGGGAGCCGCGGTGGACCGCATGTCGCGGGCCCTGGAGCGGCTGTCCGCAGCACCGCCGGTGGTGGCGGTGCTGGAGGAATTGCTTTGCCAGGCGTCCGCCACGCTGGGGGCCTCGGGTGCCTTTCTGTGCTGGTGGGGCGGGACGGGCGACTTGAGCACGCTCACCACACACGGCGTGGACTCGGAGGCGTCCGCCCTCTGCGCGCAGCAGCTGCTGGCCCAGGCGCCCGCGCCGGGTGAGCCGCGCCTGCCCCGGGTGGTGGAGGACGTGTCGCAAGACGCGCTGCTGGCCTCGGAGCCGGACGCCTTGCGGCGACTGGGGGCGACGGCCTTGCTGTCCCAGCCGCTCTACTTCGCCTCCGGCCTGGGCGCCGCCGGTGTGCTGGGCGTGCTCTTCCGCGAGGCGTGGCGGCCACGGGAGGAGGACCTGCGGCGCTTCGGCCTCTCGGTGAAGCTGGCGGCGCTGGCGCTCGAGCGCGAGCGCATGGCGGAGACGCTGCGCCAGTCCGTGCTGTCCGCTCGGGCGGAGGTGGAGGAGTCGGAGGTGCTGCGGCTGTGCCGCTTCCAGGCGGTGACGGAGGCCCTTGGCCGTGCGCTGTCCGGGGACGAGGTGGCGCGCGTGGTGCTGGAGCAGGGCCTGCCCGCCGTGGGCGCGGCCGTGGGGCTGGTGCACCTGGTGGCGCCGGACGGGACGCTGGCGTTGAAGGCCGCGCTGGGGGTGACGAACGCGCAGCGAGAGGCGCTCCGGGCGCCGCCCTGGCGAAGCAGCGGTGTGCCGAGTCACGACGCGGGGGCGCCGGTGCGCCTGGAGACGCCCGCCGCGGCGGGGGACGTGCTGCCCGTGCCGGGCGCGCCGGTGTGGCTGGAGACGCCGGCCGCGGTGCGGGACGTGGTGCCCGCGCTGGGGGCGCTGCGTGCGTTGGTGCTGCTGCCCTTGCACGTGGAAGGGCGAACCTTCGGCACGTTGTGCCTCGGCTTCCCGGAGGCTCGGCGCTTCTCCGCGCTGGAGCGGGCCTCCATCACCGGCCTGGGCCATGAGTGCGGCCAGGCGCTGGAGCGCGCGCGGCTGTACGCGCGGGAGCGCGCGGCGCGGCTCCAGGCGGAGGCCGCGGGGCAGCGCCTGCGGCTGTTGGCGGATGCGAGCGCGCTCGTGTCGGCGTCGCTGGACTGGGAGGAGACGGTGGCGGGCGTGGCGCGGCTGGCGCTGGGCCACTTCGCGGATGGCTGCGCGGTGGACTCGTACGAGGACGGCGTGGTGCGGCGGCTGGCCGTGCTCTATGAGAACCCGCAGTCGGCGCCGCGCGGGTTGGAGCTTTTGCGCTTCGCTCCGCAGGAAGGCAGCCCCACGTTGCTGGCGGAGGTGCTCGCCTCGGGGCGCCCGTGGATGATGGCGCGGCCCACCGCGGAGCCCGGGGACACAAGCACCGCGGCGGCGCGGCTGTACGCGGCCGCGCGCGAGCTGGGCGTGGGCTCGCTCATCCTGACGCCGCTGGTGGCGCGGCAGCGCACGCTGGGGGTGCTCACCTTCATGCGGAGCGCGACGTCCGCGCCCTTCGACATCCCGGACCTGTCCCTGGCCGAGGAGCTGGCGGGGCGCGCGGCGCTGGCCATCGACAACGCGGACCTGTTCCGCAAGGCCCGCGCGGCGGAGGAGGAGAGCCGGCGCGGCGCGGCGCGGCTCCACGTCCTGGTGCAGGTCAGCCACCTCATCGCGGAGGCGGGGCTGGACCTGTCCATGGTGCTGGAGGTGCTGGTGCGCAAGGTGTCGGAGGCGCTGGGGGACGCGT
>NZ_JABXEP010000163.1:0-17029 GCF_013372605.1 Myxococcus sp. AM009 | reverse complement strand
GCCCCGTGCCCACCCGCTGAACGTCTCCCAATCGCAGCCACCCTCCACCTTCCCAGCGATGGACATGAACTCCATCCGCGGCGCTCCAGGCCACGATGGGGCGGCCTTCGCTGTCGACCGCGAGCGCGGCGCCCTGCAACGCCGCGGCATCGGGCGCGTTCACACGCGCGCCCAGCGGCGCCCAGGTGTCCACCGACCATTGAAAGACGTGGAGCGCGGGGTTGGCCTCCGCGGCATCACGCTGGAGGAACGCCATCACCAGACGCCCCTCCGAGCCCAGCGCGAGGCGGGGATGAGAGACGATGGCCTCCGGAGAGGCCCCTGGCGCGATGACCGGGGCACCGACCTCCTGCCAGGTACCGTCTTCCAAGCGCCCCACGACGATGCCCGCCGCGCGCACAGCCTCGTCACGCGGCGCGTTGCCGAGCGCATCGGCGAGCGCGGCCACCGGCGCCCCATCCGGTTCCACGACCAGTGCCAGCCGGTCCGTCACCGAGGCGGGGCCCTGCCCCCCTGATGACGGCCACTGTGACCAGAAAGGAGACTCTTGATGGAAAAGGTCGACCTCCCAGGTCCAGTCGATGCGCCCGACAGGAAGCCCATTGTGTACGGCGTGGTTTCCCGCCCGGTCCCTGACTTCCCACAGCGGCACAGAAGCCGAGCCCGTTGACGGGAGCACCTCTGGCTTGTCTATCCGCGCATACAGCGTCAAGCGGTCCTCGGACAACGACATACGCGGGGACAGGGTTCGGCCCTCTATCTGGACACTGGCCGTGGGGCCTTCGCCATGAGTGAACCAGATGGCCTCCGAGAAGGTCACCGCCAAGGTCGTCGTGCGGTCCACACGGAGGCCGCTGAGGGGCGACCAGCTCCAGACGCTGGGGCCCGTACGGTCGACAGTCACGGAGTGCTTCGTGCTCAGGAGGGACTGCCCCTTCCATTGCGTTCGAGCCTGAAGCTGATGCACGCCCTCCGGCAGCTGGGTTGTGTCCCACTCGAACTTGAAAGGCGACAGCAGCGTGGCCAGTAGCGAGCCATTCAAGAAGACCTCCACTAGCTCTGGCGTGCCCCCGTGCGCTCGCACCGTGACGGGGAGAACCCCGTTCGCGTACTCCATTTCCGGTGCGTTGTTGATTTGCAGGCGCAGCGAGTCGCTTGGGGAAGGGCCGCCTGGCTGTCCATCTGAGATTTCACCGCAGGCAGCCATGGCCAGCGCCGCGATGAGAAGCGTGGCGAGCGCCGGGGGCACGACGGAAGAGCGAGGCATTGAAGCTCCTGACAGGAATGTGCCTCTTTGGACACGCGAGCCGCCGCGGGCGGGAACCTGTCTTCTCAAAAGCTCCAGCCCAGCCCGGCCCCCGCGCTCGCGAGCGGCCGTAGCACGTTGCCCTCGGGCAGCGGCATCACCGCGCCGCCCAGGCCCCCCGTGATGACCAGCGACACCTCCTCCTCTCCACCCACCCAAACGGAAGCGCTCACGCCGCCGTAGGTCGCCACGCCCCGCCTGGACGTGCCCCCATCGTTCTGGAGGAAGACCAGCGCGCCCAGCTCGGGGCCGAGCACCAGCGCCGCCACCTCGCCGTGGAACCGGCGCCCCATCCCCAGCCGAAGGGACCACTCCGTCTGGCGGATACCTCGGCTCAAGGCGGACGTGCTGGCGCGCCCGGCGAACGTCCCCCAGACCACGTCCAGCAGCCCCGGCTCGATGGGGGCCTTGAACACGGCGGTAAGGTGGCCCCCCTTGCCCACGCCGAAGTTGCTGGCGGTCCGCGTCGAGAAGGAGCCCCCCAGGTGGACCGCGCCCCGCCAGCCCGTGGGGCCCTTCTCCTGCATCACCACCAACGTGCCCTGGCGGAGCAGCGGCTCGTCCACCAGCACGTGCCCTTTCTCGGGCACCGCGACGCGCAGCTCCAGCCACGCGTCCTCCCGCCGCGAACGCAGGCGGTAGCCCCCAGGCGGCAGGGCCAGCATCACCGGGCCGCTGCCCTTGGAGAACACGCCCATCACCATGCCGTCCTGCGCCGAGGCCACCACCCACTCGCCCGGCTCGGGCACGGTGATGAGCAGCCGGCTGGGCGCGAGCAGCGGCTCGGTGAGCACCAGCTCCCCCTGCCCCTTCAGGTCGAAGTGGAAGTTCGGGTGCTGGGTGCCCGCGCGGGTGAGCAGCGTGGACTCCACCGTGCGCCCGTACGCATAGGCATAGGACTCCTGGAGCGTGACACGCCCATCCCGGTTCAGGTCCCCCGCCCCGCGCAATCCCGCGAGCAGGTGGTGGGTGAAGAAGGAGCCCTGGAGGTCATCTGCCTCCTGCGAGGCTTCGTCCGCGCTGGACGAGGTGACGATGACGCGCCCCTTGATGGCGGGCGCGGACCATTGCACCAGCCGCTCCTCCACCGGCTCCAGGCCCTTGATGCGGGTGGCCGCGCCCGAGCGGCATGAGTCGATGAACATCACCGCCACCCCCACCGGGGACGCCTCCATGAACGCCACCAGCTCCTTCACGGGCAGGCGCGTCCCGGAGAGGTGCAGCGACTCACCGTCGGCGTGGCTCGACACGTAGACGAGGAGCTGGTCGCCTGGCGTGGCATCACGCGCCATGCGTTCGCGCAGCGTCCCGAGCGCCGCCTTCACCTGCCTGGCATCCGCGCCCAGGACGACCTGGGCATCCTCCGGGAGGAGGCCCCCCGCGTCCCGGAACAGGGTGAACATGCGACGCGCGTCCGCGTCCGCGAAGCGCAGGGGCTCGTCGGAGGCCAGCCCCCGGTTGGCGCCGATGAGCAACGCATAGCGCCTGGGCGGCGGAGCCTCCTCGGAGGGAGACTGCGACAGCAGCGCGGCGGTCAGCAGCGAGAGCAGCATCATGGGCTGGAGCTCACGGGGACGGCGAGACGGTAGTGGTGCGCCGCGCCTTCGAGCAACGCGGGAGGCTGGCAATCCAAAGGCAGCTCGAGGGCAGCGCAGGCGGCGGCCTGAATTGCCAGGGCCGCGCGGCCCGGCTCGGCCGGCAGCGGCGCATCCGAGAAGAACGCATCCAGCACGAAGTCACCGGGCGTGACGATGAACGTCGGCGGCATCACCAGCGTCGCCGGGTCTCCCGACTGCGTGCCCCGCGCGGGCCACAGGAGCGACACCTTGCCCGCCGCGTCCGTGGCGAACACCAACGCGTACCGGTAGGGCGCCGCCTTCAGCGAGAGCGTCACCACGTCCCCGGGCGACAGCGGCGCATCCACGGCGCCGTCCGCCTGCCGCACCACCGAGACGAAGGGACCGCCCTTGACGCGGACGCCTTCCGGCGGCTCCCGCAGCACCACCACCGAAGCCAGCCCCAAGGCCAGGGCCAGCGGAACCGCCCACCGCCACGCCCCGAGGAACCCACGCGCGGGGGCAGGTGCCGCACGCCACGCCAGCACCCGTGTCCGCGTCCACGCGAACTCAGGCGCCACACGCGCCGCGCCCGCCGCCTCGCGCAGCCGCGCCAGCCTCGCCTGACACTGCGCGCACGTCGCGAGATGCGCGGGCGGGGGTGCGTCTTCCACGACCAGCTCATCCAGCGCGAGCCTCGACAGGTGCCCGCTCATGGCCGGGGCTCCAGCGCCAGCTCCCGCGCGCGAACCCGGACCTTCTCCAGTTCGCGCCCCACCGTCTTGCGCGACAGGCCCACCACCTCCACGATTTCCTCCTGGGTGAGCGCGTCCACGAAGTGGAGCGTCGCAATCTGGAGGGCCCGGTCATCCAGCTCGCGAGCCAGCACCCGCAGCAGGTTGCGCGCCTCCACCTCCTGCGGGTCCTCGCCAGCCTCCTCCGCTTCGGAGGGTGCCTGGGCGGGGACGTCCTTCAACGCCCGGCTCCGCAGCATGTTGAGGCAGACATGGGTGGTGACCCGGAAGATGTAGGTCATGGGGCGTGCCTCCGCGCGAAACGCCCCACCCGCCTGGAGGAGCCGGCAGAAGACCTCCTGCACGGCGTCCCAGGCGTCCGAATCGCGGCCGAGCAGGGTCCTGGCCCTCCCGTGAACGGTGGGCGCGTACTTTTCATAGAGGTCGGCGAGCTCCGAGGCGCCTAGTCCCCGGGCCATTTTCTCTCCACGCTCCATTGGACACGCGACCGTGCCAGCGTGGGAACGCGCCCCCCAGGAAAAACGCCGCTCCCCCGGGGAGGCTCAGTTCGGGGAGCGCGTCACCGCGTCCGAGGGCACCGCGACGGAAGGCGCCTCCGTCTCGCGTGGCAGCCAGACGTGGAAGGTGGAGCCCTCTCCCGCCACGCCCGGGGACTCCACCCAGATGCGGCCGCCGTGCTGCTCCACGATGCCCTGGCTGATGGTGAGCCCCAGGCCCAGCCCGCCGTACCTGCTGCCGTGCGCGCGGCCGAAGCGCTCGAAGATGAGCGCCTGCTTCTCCTTGGGGATGCCCACGCCGGTGTCCGCCACCGACAGGTGGACGCCCTCGTCGCGCTCACCCTCCACCCGCACCCACACCGGCCCGCCCTCCGGCGAGTAGCGCAGGGCGTTGGACAGCAGGTTCGTCAGCACCTGGTCCAGCCGGCCCCGGTCCCACGTCCCCTCCAACTGCTCCGACGCCTCGACGTGGATTTCATGGCCTTGCGACAGCACCGCCATGCGGTCCCGCGTCTCCTGCACCAGGTGGCTCAGGTCGAACCGCTCCAGCTCCAGCGACAAGCGCCCCGCCTGGAGCCGGCTGATGTCCAGCAGGTCCTCCACCAGCTTGGCCATCCGGTCGATTTGCCGGTTGATGATCTTGAGCGACTTGCCCGGCCCGGACTCCGTCTCTCCGCCCAGCTTCAGCAGCGCCAGGTGCGCGTGGCCCTTGGCCGCGGCCAGCGGCGTGCGCAGCTCATGGCTGGCCGCCGCGAGGAAGGAGTCCTTCGCCTCGCTGGCCAGCCGCAGCGCCGTCTCCGCCCGCTGCCGCTCGGTGATGTCGCGCGCCACGGAGATGAAGCGCCCCGGGCCGCCGTCCGCCGCCACGTACTGGAGCACCACCTCCACCGGCACCTCCGAACCATCCCGTCGGCGGTGGCTGGTGGAGTACGTCTGGCTGGGCAACGTGCCACTCACCAGCGGCGCCAGCAGCTTGCGGAAGCCGGCCTCGTCGAAGGCGCCCTCCACCTCCAGCACCGACAGGCCCACCAGCTCCTCGGTGCTGCTGGCCAGCTGCTTGGCCGCGCCCGCGTTGGCGTAGGTGAGCGTCAGCGAGTCCGGGGAGAACATGAGGACGCAGTCCAGCGTCGCATCCAGCGTCGCCTTGAAGCGCCCCTGCGCCTCCTCCGCCCGGCGCTTGTCGTCGATGTCCGTGGCCACGGCAATCCAGCCGGCCAGCAGGCCATTCTCGTCCCGCTCCGGCACCGCGCGCGCCAGGTGCCAGCGGTACACGCCGTCGAAGCGGCGCAGGCGGAACTCGCGCTCCACGCGCTGCCCCATGCGGATGGCCTGCACCCAGACGGCGCGCATGGCCTCGCGGTCCGCCGCGTGGACGAACTCCAGGAAGGTGTTGAGCGACAGCGGCTGGTCCGCCTGGATGCCGGTGTAGTCCCGCGCGGCGCGGTTGGCGTAGGTGAAGCTGCCGTCCGAGCGCGCCGCCCACATCACCTCCGGCAAGGACTCCGTGAGCCGCAGGTGGCGCAGCTCGCTCTGCCGCTCCATCGCCTCGCGCTCGCGCTGCCGCAGGAGCACCGCCTGCCGCTGAAGCTGCTGCTCCTTGAGGAACAGGTCCACGAAGACGCTGACCTTGGAGCGGAGGATTTCCGGGTCGAACGGCTTGAGCAGGTAGTCCACCGCGCCGTGCGCGTAGCCCTTGAAGACGTGGGCCGCGTCGCGGCTGAGCGCGGTGAGGAAGATGATGGGGATGGTGCGCGTGCGCTCACGCTGCTTGATGAGCGTGGCCGTCTGGAAGCCATCCAGCCCCGGCATCTGGACGTCCATCAAGATGACGGCGAAGTCGCGCTGAAGCAGGAACTTGAGCGCCTCCTCGCCGCTGGTGGCCTTCACCAGCTCCTGGCCGAGCGGTTCGAGGATGGCCTCGAGCGCGAGCAGGTTGGAGGGATGGTCGTCAACCATCAGGATGCTCGCCCGGGGCTGGGAAGGCCCTTCCTGGTTGCGGTCCGCGGAGATGTGTTCGCTAGGCGTCATTGAAGTCGGCGGATGAAGCTGCCCCGGTCCTACCTTTTCTCAAGGTAGAAGAGGCTAGGTGGCCCCTCGACCGGACCCAAGCCCGGAAGAGGGGCGCCGTACGGTAACCATCACTCAGTGAATCAAGCCGTCACCCACAGACGGATGAGCTCCAGAAGCTTGTCGGTGTCCACCGGCTTGGGCAGGTAGTCACTCGCGCCGGCCGCCATGCACTTCTCCCGGTCGTCCTTCAGCGCCTTGGCCGTCACCGCGATGATGGGGAGGCTGGAGTACTTGAGGTCCTTGCGGATGGCCCGCATGGTCTCATAACCGTCCATCTCCGGCATCATCACGTCCATGAGGACGATGTCGACGTCGCGGTGCTGCTCGAGCATCTCGATGGCCGCGCGCCCGTTCTCCGCGAACACCACCTGCATGCCGTGGTTCTCCAGCACGCTGGTGAGCGCGAAGATGTTGCGCATGTCGTCATCCACCACCAGGACCTTCCTGGCGGACAGCTCCGCGTCCTTGTCGTTGCGCTGCGCCAGGGCGGCCCGTGCGCGCGGCGGCAGGTTCTGGTCCAACCGGTGGAGGAACAGCGCCGTGTCGCTGAGCAGCTGCTCCGGGCTCTTCGTCCCGCTCTTGAGGATGACGCTGCCGGTGTAGCGACGCAGCCGGGCCTCGTCCTTGGGCGTCAGCTCCTTGCCGGTGTAGATGACGATGGGAAGGTCGCGGAAGCGGTTCTGCGTCTTGACCTCCTCCACCAGCCGGATGCCGTCGGTGTCGGGCAGCATCAGGTCGATGACGACGCAGTCGAACTCGCCGGTCTCCAGGTTCTGGAGCACCTCCTCACCGGTGGCCACGGCCGTCACCACCACGTCGCCGCCCTCGCTGAGCAGCGACACCAGGCTGTCGCGCTGGACGTCGTCGTCCTCCACCAGCAGCAGCCGGCGCTCCGTGCGCTCCAGGAAGCTGGCCAGCTGGTTGAACACCCGCTCCAGGCCCTCCTTGCTGACGGGCTTGGTGAGGTAACCGAAGGCGCCCTGCGAGTTGCCCTGGTTCTTGTCCATGACGCTGATGACGTGCACGGGGATGTGGCGCGTGCGCGGGTTGCGCTTGAGCCGGTCCAACACGCTCCAGCCGTCCACCACGGGGAGCTGGATGTCCAGGGTGATGGCGTGCGGCTGGAACTCGTTGGCCATGGACAGGCCGGTGTCACCGCGCGTGGCCACCAGGGCCTTGAAGCCCTTCTCCCGCGCCATCTGCACCATGATGCGGGCGAACTTCACGTCGTCCTCGATGAGCAGCAGGACGCGGTCCCCTTCGCGGATGTGGTCGCGGTCATCCTCCACGGCGACGGGCGTCAGCAGCGACTCGATGGGCGGCGGCAGCGCCGCGTCCAGCACGTGGCCGCTGTCCGCCACCGGCGGCGCGACAGGCGTCTCCTCGCGCGGCGACTCCGGCGTCGGAGGAGGCGGCAGCCGGGGCGGAGGCTCGTACGGGGACGGCATGGACGGCATGCCCTCCTCCTCCGGGCTGAGGTACTCGGGCGGCAGGTAGAGGGTGAAGGTGCTGCCGCGGCCGGGCTCGCTGGTCACCTGGATTTCGCCGCCCAGCAGCTTCGCGATTTCGCGGCTGATGGACAGGCCCAGGCCCGTGCCGCCGTACTTGCGCGCGGTGGAGCCGTCCGCCTGCTGGAACGCCTCGAAGATGAGGCGCTGCTTGTCCCGCGCGATGCCGATGCCCGTGTCCGACACCGCGAAGCCGAGCACGTACCGCGAGCGTCGCAGCGTCTCGTGGTCGAAGTGCGTGCCGGCCTCGGCCTGCTTCACCTTCAGCTGGACGCTGCCCTCGTCGGTGAACTTGATGGCGTTGGACAGCAGGTTCTTGAGCACCTGCTGGAGCCGCTGCGGGTCGGTGCGGACGTGGCGCGGCGCGCCGGGCCCCACCTCCACGGTGAAGGACAGGCCCTTCTGCTCCGCGACGGGCAGGAAGCTGCGCTCGATGAACTGGTTGAGCTCGGTGAGGACGATGTCCCGCGGCTCCACCTGCATCTTCCCGGCCTCCACCTTGGACAGGTCGAGGATTTCGTTGATGAGGCTGAGCAGGTCTCCGCCGGAGGCGTAGATGGTGTTCGCGTACTCCACCTGCTTGGTGCTGAGGTTGCCGTCCTTGTTGTCCGACAGCAGCTTGGCCAGGATGAGCAGCGAGTTGAGCGGCGTGCGCAGCTCGTGGCTCATGTTGGCCAGGAACTCGCTCTTGTACTTGGAGATGACGGTGAGCTGCTCGGCCTTCTCCTCCAGGCTGACGCGGGCGCGCTCCACCTCGTTGTTCTTCTCCTCCACGCGGCGGTTCTGCTCCTCCAGCAGCGTCGCCTTCTCCTCCAGCTCGATGTTGCTGCGCTTGAGCGCGTCCTGCTGCTGCGTCAGCTCATTGGACTGGCTCTGGAGCTCCTGCGTCAGGTCCTGCGACTGGAGCAGGAGCTGCTCGGTGCGCATGTTGGCGATGATCATGTTCAGCACCACGCCAATGGTCTCCGTGAGCTGGTCCAGGAAGATTTGATGGATGGCGCTGAACGCGTGGAAGGAGGCCAGCTCGATGACGGCCTTCACCTCGCCCTCGAAGAGGACGGGCAGGACGATGATGTTGAGCGGCGCGGCCTCGCCCAGCCCGGAGGAGATGGTGATGTAGTCCTCCGGCACGTGGGTGAGCAGGATGGTCTTCCGCTCCAGCGCGCACTGGCCGACCAGGCCCTCACCGAAGCGGAACCGGTTGGCGATGTTCTTGCGCTCCCGGTACGCGTAGGTGCTGGTGAGCTTGAGCAGCGGCACGCCCGCCTCGACGCCGTCCACCAGGAAGAAGGCGCCGTGGTGCGCGGAGACCAGCGGCGTCAGCTCGCTCATGATGAGGCGGCTGACGGCGTCCAGGCTCTTCTGGCCCTGCATCATGCCGCTGAACTTCGCCAGGTTCGTCTTGAGCCAGTCCTGCTCCTGGTTCTTCTGCGTCGTCTCACGCAGGTTGACGATCATCTGGTTGATGTTGTCCTTCAGCGCGGCGACCTCGCCCTCCGCCACGACGGTGATGCTGCGCGTGAGGTCCCCCTTCGTCACCGCGGTGGCCACGTCGGAGATGGCGCGCAGCTGGCTCGTCAGGGTGCCGGCCAGCTGGTTCACGTTGTCCGTGAGCTGCCGCCACGTGCCGCGCGCGCCGGGCACGCGGGCCTGGCCGCCCAGCTTCCCTTCGATGCCCACCTCGCGGGCCACCGTCGTCACCTGGTCGGCGAAGGTGCCCAGCGTGTCCGTCATGTTGTTGATGGTCTCCGCCAGCGCGGCGACCTCGCCCTTCGCCTCCACGGCCAGCTTCTGCGTCAAATCGCCGTTGGCCACCGCCGTCACGACCTTGACGATGCCGCGCACCTGCGTGGTGAGGTTGGAGGCCATGAAGTTCACGTTGTCCGTGAGGTCCTTCCACGTGCCGGCCACACCGGGCACGCGGGCCTGGCCGCCCAGCTTCCCTTCGACGCCCACCTCGCGCGCCACCGTGGACACCTGCTCGGCGAAGGTGCCCAGCGTGTCCGTCATGTTGTTGATGGTCTCCGCCAGCGCGGCGACCTCGCCCTTCGCCTCCACGGCCAGCTTCTGCTTCAGGTCGCCATTGGCCACCGCCGTCACGACCTTGACGATGCCGCGCACCTGCGTGGTGAGGTTGCGGGCCATGAAGTTCACGTTGTCCGTGAGGTCCTTCCACACGCCGGACACGCCGCGCACCTCCGCCTGACCGCCCAGCTTGCCCTCGGTGCCGACCTCGCGCGCCACGCGCGTCACCTCCGCGGAGAAGCTGTTGAGCTGGTCCACCATGATGTTGATGGTGTCCTTCAGCTCCAGGATTTCGCCCTTGGCGTCGACGGTGATCTTCTTGGACAAATCGCCGTTGGCCACCGCCGTGGTCACCAGCGCGATGTTGCGCACCTGCGCGGTGAGGTTGGAGGCCATGCTGTTCACGTTGTCCGTGAGGTCCTTCCACGTCCCGGCGACGCCGGGCACCGCGGCCTGCCCTCCCAGCTTGCCGTCCGTCCCCACCTCCTTCGCGACGCGCGTCACCTCGGCGGCGAAGGCGCGGAGCTGATCCACCATGGTGTTGATGGTGCTCTTGAGCTCCAGGATTTCGCCCCGGGCCTCCACGGAGATTTTCTGTGACAAATCGCCGTTGGCCACCGCCGTCGTCACCTTGGCGATGTTGCGCACCTGGTCCGTGAGGTTGCCGGCCAGCACATTCACGTTGTCCGTGAGGTCCTTCCAGGTGCCGGCGACGCCGGGCACCGCGGCCTGACCGCCCAGCTTGCCCTCGGTGCCGACCTCCTTCGCGACGCGGGTCACCTCGGAGGCGAAGGCGCGGAGCTGGTCCACCATGGTGTTGATGGTGTTCTTGAGCTCCAGCACCTCGCCCTTCACGGAGACGGTGATTTTCTGCGACAAATCGCCGTTGGCCACCGCCGTCGTGACTTTGGCGATGTTGCGCACCTGGTCCGTGAGGTTGCCGGCCAGCACATTCACGTTGTCCGTGAGGTCCTTCCACACGCCGGACAGGTCCTTCACGTCGGCCTGACCGCCCAGCTTGCCCTCGGTGCCGACCTCCTTCGCGACGCGCGTCACCTCGGCGGCGAAGGCGCGGAGCTGGTCCACCATGGTGTTGATGGTGCTCTTGAGCTCCAGCACCTCGCCCTTGGCGTCGACGGTGATCTTCTTGGACAAATCACCGTTGGCCACCGCCGTGGTCACCTCGGCGATGTTGCGCACCTGCGCCGTGAGGTTGTTGGCGAGCAGGTTCACGTTATTGGTGAGGTCCTTCCACGTGCCCGCCACGCCCGGCACTTCCGCCTGGGCGCCCAGCTTGCCCTCCACACCCACCGTGCGCGCCACGTCCGTCACCTGCTGCGCGAAGATGGACAGCGTCTGCGTCATCGCGTTGATGGTGTCCGCGAGCGCGGCAATCTCCCCCTTGGCGTCCAGCGTCAGCTTCTGGTTCAGGTCGCCGTTGGCCACCGCCGTCACCACGCGCACGATGCCGCGCACCTGCGTGGTGAGGTTGACGGCCATGAAGTTCACGTTGTCCGTGAGGTCCTTCCACACGCCGGACACGCCGCGCACCTCCGCCTGGCCGCCCAGCTTGCCCTCGGTGCCGACCTCCTTCGCGACGCGCGTCACCTCGGCGGCGAAGCTGTTGAGCTGGTCCACCATGGTGTTGATGGTGCTCTTGAGCTCCAGCACCTCGCCCCTGGCGTCGACGGTAATCTTGCGCGACAGGTCCCCCCTGGCGACGGCCGTCGTCACCTCCGCGATGTTGCGGACCTGGTCGGTGAGGTTGTTGGCGAGCAGGTTCACGTTGTTGGTGAGGTCCTTCCACGTGCCCGCGACGCCCGGCACCACCGCCTGGGCGCCCAGCTTGCCCTCCACGCCCACCGTGCGCGCCACGTCCGTCACCTGCTGGGCGAAGATGGACAGCGTCTGCGTCATCGCGTTGATGGTGTCGGCCAGCTCGGCGACCTCGCCCTTGGCCTCCATCTTCAGGCGCTGGGTGAGGTCACCGTTGGCGACGGCGGTCACCACCTTGGCGATGCCGCGCACCTGCGTGGTGAGGTTGACGGCCATGACATTCACGTTGTCCGTGAGGTCCTTCCACGTCCCGGACACGCCGCGCACCTCGGCCTGGCCGCCCAGCTTGCCGTGGGTGCCGACCTCGCGCGCCACGCGCGTCACCTCGGAGGCGAAGCTGTTGAGCTGGTCCACCATGGTGTTGATGGTGTTCTTCAGCTCCAGGATTTCGCCGCGCGCGTCGACGGTGATTTTCTTGGACAAGTCGCCGTTGGCCACCGACGTCGTCACCAGCGCGATGTTGCGCACCTGCGTGGTGAGGTTGGAGGCCATGTAGTTCACGTTGTCCGTGAGGTCCTTCCACACGCCGCCCACGCCCTTCACGTCGGCCTGGCCGCCCAGCTTGCCGTCGGTGCCCACCTCGCGGGCCACGCGCGTCACCTCGGAGGCGAAGGCGCGGAGCTGGTCCACCATGGTGTTGATGGTGTCCTTGAGCTCCAGCACCTCGCCGCGCACGTCGACGGTGATTTTCTTGGACAGGTCGCCCTTGGCGACGGCCGTCGTCACCTCGCCGATGTTGCGCACCTGGGCCGTGAGGTTGCTGGCCATCAGGTTCACGTTGTCCGTGAGGTCCTTCCACGTCCCGGCGGCGCCGGGCACCTGGGCCTGGGCGCCCAGCTTGCCTTCCACGCCCACCGTGCGCGCGACGCTGGTCACCTGCTGCGCGAAGACGTTGAGGGTGTCCGTCATCGCGTTGAGCGTGGCGCCCAGCGCGGCGATCTCCCCCTGCGACGGCACCATCAGCTTCTGGGTGAGGTCGCCGTTGGCGACGGCCGTCACCACCTTCACGATGCCCCGCACCTGGGTGGTGAGGTTGGAGGCCATGAAGTTCACGTTGTCGGTGAGGTCCTTCCACGTCCCGGACACGCCGGGCACCGCGGCCTGACCGCCCAGCTTGCCCTCGGTGCCCACCTCGCGGGCCACGCGCGTCACCTCGGAGGCGAAGCCGTTGAGCTGGTCCACCATGGTGTTGATGGTGCTCTTGAGCTCGAAGACCTCGCCGCGCGCGTCGACCGTAATCTTCTTCGACAGGTCGCCGTTGGCCACCGCGGTGGACACCTCGGCGATGTTGCGCACCTGGGCCGTGAGGTTGTTGGCCATCAGGTTCACGTTGTCCGTGAGGTCCTTCCACACGCCGGACACGCCGCGCACCTCGGCCTGGCCGCCCAGCTTGCCGTCGCTGCCCACCTCGCGGGCCACGCGCGTCACCTCGGCGGCGAACGAGTTGAGCTGGTCCAGCATCGCGTTGACGGTGGTGCCAATGCGGAGGAACTCGCCTTTGACGGGCTGGCCATCAATCTCCAGCGCCATCTTCTGGGTGAGGTCGCCCTGCGCCACGGCCACCAGCACGCGCGCCACCTCCGTGGTGGGCTGCACCAGGTCGCCGATGAGCGAGTTGATGGAGTTGATGCTGTGGGCCCAGTCGCCGCGCACGTCGCCCAGCGACACGCGCTCGCCCATGCGGCCCTCGCGGCCCACCACGCGCTCCACGCGGACCACTTCCTGCGTCAGGGTGGCGTTGAGCGACACCACGGCGTTGAAGGCGCTGGCGATCTCCTCCATCACCGGGTCGGCGCTGCCGCCGGGGAGCCGCACGGTGAAGTCACCGCCGTGCACCGAACGAAGCGCGGCGAGCAGGGGCTGCAGCGGATGGCCGCCGCGTCCCTGGGCCCGGGGGCTGGACGCGCGAGCGGTCCCCCCCGGGCGGGAAGTGCCGTTCCCCGAAGGCTTGCGCGCGGAGGCCCGCTTGCGGCCGTGGGTAGGGGACTGGGGAACCTTGGTGTCGTCCAAGCGAGAAACCTCTGATCGGGATGAACGCTGCTGCCTGCCCTGACGCGGCGCCCGGGCTGGAGTGAATCTCCAGGGAGTTCGCGGGCTTGTCGATTCAATGCAGGCCCCGCGGACCCCTGAACGTTCACCAATGAACGCGGTGGTTCAGGAGGCCGGACCGCCCGTGAAAGGCACGGGACGCCGCGCCTCATACCAACATCTCAGGGGGCGGGGGCCGTGCACGGAAATCCATCGCAGCCGTGCACATAGAGGGGCCGTCCGAGGAGCCTCCGAGCAGGCATCCCGGACGGGCGCCTCGCCGGCTCGTACCGGGCCGTCTGGAGGTCCACCGCGAAAGCCTGCTCGGCGTCCTGGGCGCAGGCGATCAGCACGCGCTCGGGACGCTCGAGCCACCAGAGGCCCTCCACTTCACACGGCAGCTCCACGGGGAGTGGGGTGAGGGTGCGCGCTTCGTAGAAGCGGAGCGAGGCCCCGTCGAGCACGGCGGCGAAGGTGCCCTCCGCTCCCACGGACAGCCGCGCCTCCGCCCTGGACACCGGCGCCTGCCCCAGCACCGCGCCGTCAGGCGCCACCGAGACGAGCTGGCCCTCCGCGTCGAGCGCCAGCACCCCGCTCCCGTGGCTGACGAGCGACACCGGGGAGAAGTCGCCCATGTGCCGGGCCTCTGCCCCGTCGTCGCGCCAGAGCTGTCCAGCCTGCGACCACCAGAGGCGATTCTCCCGGTCGAAGGTGACGGCGCGTACACCCGCCAGGGGGAGTCGCCGGGAGCCCTCCGGCAGGGTGCAGACCGCCATGGCCTGGGCGCCATAGACGGCGGCGCGCGAGGCATCCGGCGAGACGGCCCAGCCCAGCAGGGGACGCTGCAGCAGGCGGGCGAGGCAGTGGTTCAGCGCGCCGAAGTGGGGGTCCGACGTGGGCGCGGAGATGAGGTAGGGCAGGCTGGTGGTGGCGACGTAGACGAGCAGTCCGAGCGCGGCGGCGGTGGCCACGGTGAGCGGCCATGGACCGGCTCGGCGCAGGCGGGCCTCCTTGGCGGAAGCGCGCGCCGCCTTGCCCCCAGACACCGGACTCTCCCGTCCACTCACGGCGGCTCCTCGCGGCGGCGTTCCCGACCTTGCCGGGGGGTGGTGTCAACAGCGGCCCGGCGCCACGTCCCAGTTCGTTTCCCCACGACAGCACAGAACGGGGCCGAAGGGTGGCCGTGTCATGCTGTTCTGAAGGGGAGACAACGCCCGCATGGTGAGGGAGAAGGCGCCGCGAATCGTGGGCCTCGCATACCTGGGCGCGGCTGGTACACCGCGCGAAGCGGACAGCACGCGGACGCCCTGGGTCCACACCATCGATGCCCAGCTGAGCGCTCGCCATGGCACTGCCGACCAGCACCTGGTGACGCTGAGCATCGACGCGTTCAATTTGCTCAATGCCCAGGCTGTGCTCCGTGAGGAGACGTTGCTGCCCTTGCAGTACCAGGCGCCACGACAACTCCGTCTCGGGGTCCGCTTCGCCTTCTGAGGCAGGCCTCCTCCGTCCGCAGGGGCGCCGGCTGCTGTTCGGAAATGTCGGGACATTTGCGGCGCAAAACCCCCGACAATTCCGAACAGCACGCGCTGAAACCCCGTCCAGGGGCGGGCTCACCGTGGGGCGGACTCGACAGGGGTTTCCTGAAGCCAACGCTCCCAACATGCGGCCATCCTCCTGGCTGTTCGCCTGTTCCCGCGCTTGCCGCCTCGCTCCCGGACCTCACCTTTGCGAGGCAAGGAGAAAGGAACCGACCATGCGACGCGCCATCACCCATGCCGCCCTGACCTTCAGCCTTCTTACGTCGTCGGCTGGGCTCGCCCAGTCAGCAAGCGGTGGCTCGGCCGGAGGCACGGCGACAGGCGGAACATCGGGCGTTGTCCAGCCACAGGACGCCTACGAACCAGGCAACTTTTCGCCTCCGCCGCAGCGGGCTCCTGGCGACTTGGGAAGAAGCTCGATGGACTCGATTGAGACCAACACCGGCGCGGAGCCCGTTGCCGCGCCACCCGCGGGCGCGACGCGCGGGTACACCCCACAGCAGGGTATCGGTGGCAGCGGGCAGCCCGAGACACCCGCGAACGCCGCCAGCGGCAGCACGCTGGGACCGCAGTCCCCCGCGTCGAACCAGGGCAGCCCGACAGGTGGCAGTGAAGCACCGACTGGCGCGACCACGGGCGGCGCGGTCAGCGGCGGCGCAACGGACACGCAGGAAGCCAGCGGCGCGCGGCCCGAGAACCTCGAGCAAGAGGTCGCGCGGCTCCGCGACCAGGTCCAGCGGCTCGAAGCCGAGGTGGACACGTTGCGGCGCGAGGACACGGGCACGGGCGGCTCAGGGACGCAGACCACTGCGTCCGACGCGGACACGGACTCCACGGTGCTGGCCAGCGTCGTCATGCAAGGGCGGGTGGCCTCCGTCGGGGAAGACCGCGTCGTGGTCCGCGACGCGGAGTCCGGAGACACCTTCAACCTGTTCGTCACCAACACCACCCGCATCAGCGCCAACGGCAAGCGCGTCTCACCGAAACAGCTCTCCGCGGGCACGCCCGTGCAGGCCGCGTTCAACTACATCGCGGACGGTGACACCTACGCCACGCAGATTCAGGCCTATCCCGGCCGCGGGCGCTGAGGCCTCGCGCATCCACGCCTCGCGTCCGGTGACACGGCGCCCCAGGGATGTGCCTGGAGCGCCGTGACTGAATCCAGCGACGACGAAGCAGGCGGCCTCACCACGGCTAAGCCTGCCCCTCCAGACTGGCCATGGCCTTGCCGATGTAAGCGAAGAGCGCGGGGTCCAACCCGTGCTTCGCCGCGACCTCGGGCTCCTGCTGATGCGTCGCGTTCAGCGCCCCTTCGATGCCAGGGTCGCCCCCCGTGAACGCCTTCAGCAGCTCCCGCCAGCGCGAGGCCAGCGAGCGCACCGGCTCGCTCGTGGGGTCCGTGCCCTGGTCCATCTCCGCGCGGACGCGGGCGATGAGCTGGGGCCACTCGGCCTCGACCTGGCGGATGGCCTCCTCGCCCAGGGCCTCGCGGCGGGCCTTCAACTGCTGGAGCTGCTCCGGCGTGTAGTGCTTCTCGAACATGATTCACACCTCATCCCGCCACGGCAGTGTGGCGTGATGAGGTGGGTACGGCCTCACGCGGCGTGAGGCTCAAGCGGATTCAGCGCTCATCATCCGGAGCGCCACCCGCCAGCTTCCGCAGCTTCGCGGCGAACGGGCTCTCCTCTCCCGCCCGCAGCGAGCCGCCCGCCATCCGCTGCCGCCGCGTCATCGCGAGGCCGCCCTCCGCGGGGCCTTCCAGCGACTCCTTCTCGAAGCGGTCCTGCCCACCGAGCGCGCGGCCCACGGGGCGCGATGCAATGACACGGCGGTTCGTATCCACGGACATGAAGGCCCCTTTCGAAGCAGCGGCCCGATGCTACCCCACCTCCGCACCGCTCGCAGCC
>NZ_JABXEP010000162.1:0-17137 GCF_013372605.1 Myxococcus sp. AM009 | reverse complement strand
GCGGCCCCCATGAAGGCGAGGCCGGAGCCCAGCACCCGGGGGAACGTCGCGGGGCGGCCCTCCACCATCGCATCCCACACGAGGCTGGTGAGGAGCTGCGCCGCCATCAGCAGCAGGGCGGACTGCATTCGCCGTGCCGTGCCAGCCGGAGCACGGAATGCGAATTGTTTCAGCTACTTACGAAGGAATGGCACCCAGGGGCGGGCGCGGAGCCGGACGGCGGCCGGAAAAAACTACGCTCGCGGGCCGAACGCGCTGTCCCGACGTACCGGTCCACTGTCGCAGCGACGACGAAGCCCTTCAGGCGCGCCCGACAGGTGGGCGCCACAGCCGGAGCGAGTCCTGGGCAAGCAGCTCGTGCAGGGCCTGCTGAAGCGAGACGAGCAACTGATGGAGTGACTCGGCGGAGTCACCGTGGGCTTCGAGCACCCGCTCGTGCCGCCCGTCGAAGATGCGCAGCCTGCCAGGGACGAGCGCGATGACGGGGAGCGTCGGGTGACGCTTGCGGAGCAAGCCCAGGAAGAGCGGGTGGTCCTCATCCGGGCGGCGCACGTCCACCACCACCAGCGCGGGAGGCCGGGACGTCAGCGAGGAGAAGGCGTCGTCCGCATCTCCGGTGACGGAGATGGCCAGGTCCGGCGCCTCGAGGATGCGCCGCAGCAGCTCGCGCGAAGGCGCATGAGGACTGACGATGAGGACCCGGCGCATCTCGAGGCTCAATCTAGCCCTTCCAGACGGCGATGGCGGCCCCCATGAAGGCGAGGCCGGAGCCCAGCACCCGGGGGAACGTCGCGGGGCGGCCCTCCACCATCGCATCCCACACGAGGCTGGTGAGGAGCTGCGCCGCCATCAGCAGCAGGGCGGACTGCACCGCGCCCAGGCGGCTCATGGCCCAGGGCATGCCCAGCACGATGATGACGCCGCACAGGCCCGGCACCAGGTGCCAGGGCGTGAAGCCACTCAAGCGGCCCTGCCCCGCCGCGGCCTCCGGCCAGAGCCCAGGCACCGTCCGCACGGCCAGGTACACGGCGAAGGTGGCCGCCGTCGCCACCACCATGTTCAGGAGCACGGCGCTCATCAGGCCCCACTGGCCCGCGAAGCGACGGTTGAGACCGGCCTGGGCCACGACCGCCAGGCCACACAGCATGGGAACGAGCGAGATGAAGCGCATGCGGCGCGCTGGGTACCGTGAACAGCGCCCCCCTGCAAGCCTACCCTCCACGTCTTCGATGGGACTGGCGAAACCCTGGATGACCGGATAGGTCCCTTCACGCCGATGCCGCCGCCCACCGAGCTCCACTTCGACTGCGGCACCCTGGTCGCACCCACGCTGCCAGAGGATGCCCGCCTGCGGACCCTCTTCCAGAAGGACGGGCGCACCGGCGTCTACCGCGCGCCCGCGAGGCACTACCGCGAGGCGGTGCTGCGGCTGCGGGAGCTGGGCATCCCCTACGAGGACAAGGCGAAGCGCTTCGAGCCGCTGGAGCTCCCGCTCACCTCGCCCATCCAACCCTTTCCGCATCAACAGCAGGCGCTGGAGGCGTGGACACGCGCGGGTGGACGCGGCCTGGTGGAGCTGCCCACGGGCGCGGGCAAGACGCTGCTGGCGGTGCTCGCCATCGCCCACGTGAAGCGGCCCACGCTGGTGGTGGTGCCCACGCTGGACTTGATGACGCAGTGGCAGGGCGTGCTGGCGCGCCACTTCTCCGTGCCGGTGGGCCTGCTGGGCGGCGGCGTGAATGACCGGCAGTCGCTGACGGTGACGACGTACGACTCGGCGGCGATGCAGACGGAGTTCCACGGCAACCGCTTCGGCCTGCTGGTGTGCGACGAGTGCCACCACCTGCCCGCGCCCAGCTACCGCTTCATCGCGGAGGGCTCGCTGGCGCCCTACCGGCTGGGCCTCACCGCGACGCTGGAGCGCGCCGATGGCGGCGAGCGCGTCTGCGAGGAGCTGCTGGGCCCCCGCGTGCACCGCTCGGACATCCGGGAGCTGCAGGGTGAATACCTGGCGCCCTATGAGGTGAAGCGGGTGGAGGTCCCCCTGACGCCCGACGAGAAGGCGCGCTACGACACGGCGCGCGCGCTGTACCTGGGCTTCGTGCGCAGGCTGGCCGTGCCGCTCTCCGCGCCGGACGGGTGGGCGCGCTTCCTGGCGCAGAGCCAGCGCAGCGACGAGGGCCGCGCGGCGTACCGCGCCTACCGCGAGCAGCGGCGGATTGCCCTCACGTCCAGCGGCAAGCAGGAGGTGATGTGGCGCATCCTGCTGGAGCACCGGGACGACCGGGTCCTCGTGTTCACCGACGACAACGAGACGGTGTACACGCTGGCGCGCCGCTTCCTGCTGCCCGCGCTGACGCACCACACGCCGGTGCCGGAGCGCAAGGCGTTGCTGGCGGCCTTCGCGTCCGGGGAGCTGCCGGTGCTGCTGACCTCGCGCGTGCTGAACGAAGGCGTGGACGTGCCCGAGGCGCGCGTGGGCGTGGTGCTCAGCGGCAGCGCGAGCGTGCGCGAGCACGTGCAGCGGCTGGGGCGCATCCTCCGCAAGCGGCCAGGGAAGCGCGCCCTGCTGTACGAGGTGTGCTCCGCGCAGACGGCGGAGAGCAGCATCAGCGAGCGGCGACGCCAGCACGGCGCCTATCAGGAGGGTGGCTGAGATGCTGACGCGCGAGCTGCTCAACTTCCGCGTGCGCCAGGGCGTGCTCCGCCCCGTCTTCGTGAAGCGCGATGACACAGAGCTGCTGACCTTCGCCCATGAATTGCTCGCGGAGGTGGAAGCGTCGCGCGGCGGCCAGCGCGACGACATCGAGGAGTCGCTGGGCTTGAAGGCCGGCGCCTTCACCAAACCCAAGGTGGCGCGCGGCCTGGTGAAGCTGGTGCTGGACAGGCTCCTCTTCGACGAACCCGCGCCCGGCGTGACGGAGGCCCGCTGGGAGCGAATCAAGGCGGCGGGACACGTCCTGCGCGCCCTGCCGCCCGACGCCACCGTCGAGGACTTCGAGGCGCGGCTGGCCCAGACGCTCCCCATCCCCCTGGCCGAGGCCCGCGAGGCGCTGTACTCGGACCTGCCCGGCCACCGCCGGCTGGTGGGCTGGGACGGCGAGGCGCTGGACGCCCAGGACCTGCTGGACCGCTACAACCTGGCGCTGGCGCAGGGCCCCCTGATGTCCGCGCGGCGCCTCCGCCTGCGCGCCCAGGCGCCGGACCTGCTGCGCGTGCGCAAGGTGCTCCGGTGGCTCAAGTTCTGCCGCCTGGTGGCCGAGGTGTGGCGTGACGACAACAACTGGGCGCTCGACGTGGAGGGCCCCGGAGCGATGCTGGCGCTCCAGAAGAAGTATGGCCTGCAGTTGGCGACCTTCCTGTCCGTCGTGCCGGTGCTGGAGCGCTGGGAGCTGACCGCCACCGTGGAGCCTTCACGGCGGCAGGCCACGCTGATGCTCAGCCACAAGGACCCGCTGCGCTCGCCCCTACCCGCCGCGCTGGGTCACATCCCTCCGGAGGTGGCCTCCCTCGCGGAGGGCTTCGCGGATGACGCGTGGGAGCTGGACCTGACGCCCCTGCCAAGGCACGTGGGCGCCTCCGGGCTGTGCGTGCCGGACCTCACCTTCCGCCACCGCGCGTCCAGGAGAGAGGTCGCGCTGGAGCTCTTCCACGCGTGGCACGCGGCGCCCCTGGCCCGGCGGCTGACGGAGCTGCGCTCGCGGCCAGACGCGGGCCTGCTGCTGGGCGTGGACCGGGCGCTGGCCCGGGAGGCCGTGGAGCGAGAGGCGCTGGAGGCCCACCCGCAGGTGGTGCTCTTCAACGGCTTCCCCTCCGCGCGCAAGCTGCGGGAGCGCCTGGCGAAGCTGGAGCCGGGACGGTGAGCGGCGCGTCAGCCGCGCGGCTTGAACTGCGCCGCCAGCACGCTGAGGATTCGGATGGACGTCCGGTCCAGCTGCTTGGCCCGGCGCATGAGCCGCCGCAGCTCGGCGGACTCGCCGTAGTCGCTGGGCGGCTCGGCGGCCCACTTCACCTCCTGCACCGGCTTGAGGCCCAGCGCCTCGTCCGCGGAGATGGAGAGCACCGTGCACAACCTGCGGAACGTCTGGATGCTCGGCAGCATGTGGCCGCGCTCGAGCCGGCCATAGACTTCGCTCGCGATGCCAATGCGCTCCGCCACGTCAGCCTGGGTCAGGTTCAGGCGGGTCCGAGCAAGGCGAGCCGCTCCGCCAAGGCGGGATGCGAGAGTCTTTTCCATGGGGTCGTTAACCTGGCGGGTCCGCCCATGTCGATATGACTTGAGAGGTTGGCATCCAAGAACTTCCTGAGTAGTCTTGTAGGTAGGCAACCTCGTGCGTTTGGCCAACCACACAGGTCTCACCCTGCTGGCGCGAAGAACATGCTGACCTTCTTGTTCGTGGATGAAGACCCACGTTCACTCGCGGCGCTGCGGCGCCTCGTGAGGGATTTGCCCGGCGGCAAGCGCTTCGCCCATTGCATGGAAGAAGCCCTCGCGCTGGTGAAGGAAGAGGCGCCGTCCGTGGTGGTGGCGGGCGATCTGCTCCCGGACGGGGACGGGCTGGGCCTGCTGGAGCAGGTGCGCGCGCGCCACCCACGCACCGCCTGCGCGCTGCATGCGGTGAGGCCGCCCCTGGCGCGGGACATCACCTGGATGGACCGCGCCGCGCCGCCCTTGGAGGTGCATGCCCTGCTGCGGATGCTGGGTATCGGTGCAGCATCCGCGGGAAGCCCGCGTTAAGGTGCCCCCCTCGACGCGCCATGAAGCTCTACGCCATCAGCGACCTGCACCTGCGCCACAACGACAACCGCCTGGCGCTCCAGGCGCTTCCGGCCCACCCGGAGGACTGGCTCATCGTCGCGGGGGACGTGGGCGAGTCGCTGTCGGAGATGGAGCTCATGCTGAGCACCCTCACCCAGCGCTTCCGGCAGGTCATCTGGGTGCCCGGCAACCACGAGCTGTGGACCCTGCCGTCGGAGCAGCCGCAGCTGAAGGGTGAGGCGCGCTACCAGCGGCTGGTGAGCCTGTGCCGCGGCTACGGCGCCCTCACGCCGGAGGACCCCTACCCCCGCTGGCCCGGCCCTGGCCCCGAGCGCGTCATCGTCCCCATGTTCCTGGGCTACGACTACACGTTCCGCCCGGACCATGTGCCCGCGGACAAGGCGCTGGAGTGGGCCTGGGAGGATGACCTGCTGTGCACCGACGAGGTGCTGCTGCACCCCGAGCCCCACGCCAGCCGCGCCGCCTGGTGCGCCGCGCGCGTCGAAGCCACGCGGGCCCGGCTGGACGCCCTGCCCCCGGGCTGCGCCACCGTCCTCATCAACCACTACCCGCTGCGCCACGAGCACGTGCGGCTGCCGCGCATCCCCCGCTTCTCCATCTGGTGCGGGACGAAGCAGACCGAGGACTGGCACACCCGCTACCGCGCGGAGGTCGTCGTCACCGGCCACCTCCACATGCCCGCGACGCTGTGGCGTGACGGCGTGCGCTTCGAAGAGGTGTCGCTGGGCTACCCCATGCAGTGGAAGTACCGGGGCGTGCACGCGTGGGACAGCTGCCTGCGCGTCATCCTGCCTGGCCCCACGCCGTAGAAAACGCGAAGCCCCGGGCGCCGCGTGAAGCGGAGCACCCGGGGCCTCATCGGCGCGGCCCAGGGCCGCGCCGTCACTTCAGACTACTGGGGCCGCGGCTCGAGGAAGGAGCCGATGAGGACGATGCCCTCGTAGCCATCCTTCGCGCCGAAGACCTCGATGTAGTAGCGGCCGGCCGGCGCGTTGATGAGGTTGCACTTCTCCGACTGGTGGTCCTTCACGCTGCGGCAGTCGTAGTCCGCGTGCGACGGGGCGCCGCCGCGCTTGACGTAGAGGTCGGGGTTGCCCTTGCCCTCGCCCGTCTGGATGTAGATGTTGTTCTTCCCCTGGCCCGGGCGACGCTCCGGCACGTCGAGGATGAACACCTGCGAGGAGCCCGCCGCGCCCGTGAGGTTCTCCACGGCGATGCCGCTCTCGATGGGGACGAAGCCGCCCTCCCAGGTCACCGTCAGGGTGGCGTCGGAGTACGCGCGGTAGCCGTTCAGCATCGCGTACCACTTGCCGTGCTGCGGCGTCGGGAAGTTGCAGACCTCGTTGTTGCCACCGGCGTACGGGCGGCAGTCGTACAGCGCGGTGGTGGGCGCGCTGTTGTAGCGGACGTACAGGTCCGCGTCACCCGTGCCACCCGACAGGGTGAACTTCAGGTTGTAGGCGCCCTCCGGAATCGTGACCTCGAAGTACTTCTTCTCGTTGGCGCCACCCGCCACGACGACGGGCTCGTCCTTCACGATGGGGTCCGTCGGCGGAGGAGGAACCGGGACGCTGACGCCCACGGCCTTCCACGCGTTCGACACCGACTCGATGGTGGCGGCGTCGTAGCCGAGCTCCAGCGCGGCCTCTTCGGTGATCGCCTTGGCGGCCTCGAAGTTGGACGTCGGCACCATCAACGTGTTGGCCTTGTAGAAGATCTGCGCGGCCTTCTCGATGCCGATGCCCGCCACGACGATGGTGCTCTTGCCGCGCGGGTGGGTGCCACCCTGCGACAGGAGGTAGAACGCCAGGTTGGAGATACCGGAGCTGTAGTGCACGCCGGTGCCGGGCACGTAGTTGTGGTAGTGGTCCAGCGAGTCGCCGTCCTGCGCCGGGTCGTTCATGTAGCGCAGGGCGTCGTTCGGGATGGACGGGGTCCACACGTCGTCGCCAATCAGCCAGTGACGCGGGGAGACCTCGTCCGCGCCGTCGCCGTACCACTCGCACACCGCGCCGAACACGTCGGACATCGACTCGTTCAGGCCGCCGGACTCACCCGAGTAGATGAGGTCCGACTCGTTGTCCGTCACGGCGTGGGTCAGCTCGTGCGCCGTCACGTCCAGCGAGTTGGCCAGGTTGGTGGCCGTCACGCCGTCGCCATCGCCGTACACCATCTGGGTACCGTCCCAGAAGGCGTTCACGTAGTTGACGCGGTGGTGCACCGTGCTGATGAGCGTGCCGCCCGCGTCGTCGATGGAGTCGCGGCCGAACAGGGTGTTGTAGCAGTCGTAGACGGTGCCCAGGTGGTCGTAGTTGGTGTTGACCACGGGGTCCGCCACCGGCGCCTGGCCCTCGGTGCGCACGACGGCGCCCGGCAGGGTGGTGGTGTTGTTGCCGTCGTGGAGGCGGCGGTCGAGCGACTCCTTGATCTGCGGGATGCGCAGCATCACATCGCCGTTGCGCGCGTCCACCAGGACCCAGTCGCGCACGGGCGTGCCGTCCGCCTTGTTGCCGTGCTGGACGACCTTGTACATCAGGCGCAGCTCGTCATCGACGCGCCAGTACACCAGCTCCGGGTTCTTGTCGGTGACCCAGCCGGCGAGCGTCTCGCGGTCGGAGTCCACCGACGACGTGGCAATCTCACCCGCGATGGTCGGCTTCAGCTCGGCGCGCAGGTCGCTGCGGACGTTGGTGTTCGCCGCGAACACCTTGCCGTTGCGCGCGTGCAGGATGAGCTCGCCGCCCAGCACCGCCAGCCCGTTGTGCATCACCGTATAGCGGTAGTGGCTGTCACCCTGCTTGTCCGTGTGCGCCTTCTTGAAGACCAGGTTGCCCGGCTCCAGGCGGAACGTCGGCGCCACGGCGTCGACGACCGGGGCCAGCGCGGACGCGTTGAGCGCCTTGGGACCCGCGGCCGGAATATCCGGCAGGGCAATCGACAGACCGGTGACGAACTGCGCCACCTTCTGGTTGTCCGTCAGGACGACCTTCGCACCATTCTCCAGCGTCGCCGCCTTCGCGGCATCCGTAGGCTTGTCGGCCTCGGGGGCAGGGGTGGACTCGTTGCAACCGACAACGACAGACAGCGCTGCGATACCAAGCGCTCCGCGCACTCTCTTCTGCACCATGTAATCCTCCTAAGTGGAAAGATTAGGAAGGACAGTGCCACAGGGCTGGCCGGAATTTCAAGGTTGCGCGATTATTTCAGCTATTATCCTCTTCTTAGATTTCAAGTTAATTAGGATTATACCTTTAGTTTCATGGACTTGAAGGGTCTACTGGCAGTGCGGGCCACCTATCACGTGACGTGACGGGTCATCCAGGCAGGTCTCGGTTTTCCACGAATCGTGTGAACTTCGTGCCGAACCGCGGGTCCGCCCGCGCGCGTGCGGCAACACTGGCGCCGACGTGGCCGGCCATTACGCTGCCTGTCCGGGAGGCAACGATGCGCGCATTGCAGTTGCAGCGGCTGGACGGCCCTGACGGGCTCCAACTGGTGGACGTGCCCGAGCCCGAGGCGGGGGACTCGGTGCTCATCGACGTGGTGGCGGCCGGGGTGAGCTTCCCGGACCTGCTGCTCACCCGGGGGCAGTACCAGCTCAAGCCCGCCCTGCCCTTCATCCCGGGCGTGGAGGTGGCGGGGGTAGTGCGGCGGGCGCCCGCGGGCGCGGCGGTGAAGCCCGGGCAGCGGGTGATGGCCTTCAGCTTCGGGCTGGGCGGCTTCGCGGAGGTGGCCGCGATTCAGCCGGAGATGGTGTTCCCCATCCCCGCGGACTGGAGCTTCGAGGCGGCCGCGGGCGTGGTGATGAACTACCACACGGCGCACTTCGCGCTGCACCGGCGAGGCCGGCTCAAGGCGGAGGAGTGGGTCGTGGTCCATGGCGCCGCGGGCGGCGTGGGCACGGCGGCGGTGCAGGTGGCGCGCGGCGCGCGGGCGCGCGTCATCGCAGTGGTGAGCGACGAGCGCAAGGCGGACGTCGCCCGGCGGGCCGGCGCGCATGAGGTGCTGCTGTCGAGCGGAGATTGGCTCTCCCAGGTGCGGGAGAAGACGGGCGGCCTGGGGGCCGACGTGGTGGTGGACCCGGTGGGCGGCGACGTCTTCGACAAGAGCCTCAAGTGCCTGGCGCCCGAAGGCCGGCTGCTGGTGGTGGGCTTCGCGAGCGGGCGCATCCCCGAGGTCCAGGTGAACCGGCTCCTGCTGCGCAACATCGACGTGGTCGGCGTGGCCTGGGGCGGCTTCCTCCTGCACGAGCCGTCCTTGACGCCCACCATCGCCAAGGACCTGGAGGCCATGGCGGAGCGCGGGGTGCTCACGCCCGTCGTGGGCCCGGTGTTCCCGCTGGAGCAGGGCGCGCAGGCCCTGCGCGAGCTCGATGCACGGCGCGCCACGGGCAAGGTGGTGCTGCGCATGCGCGAAGGCTGACCTGGCGAGCGCCCCGGTGAAGCGCGGCCCACAGCGCGTGGGTCGGTCAGCGGAGCTCGGGGACCTCGCGCTCCAGCGTCTCCGCCGCGCGCGCGTCCTTGGGCAGGCCGAAGCGCTGGCGCGAGCACGCCAGCAGCTGCCCCGCGTAGACGGTGTCCTCGAGCGCCTCCTGGAAGCGGCCCACCCGCGCCAGCGTGCGTGCCCGCTCGTCCACCAGCCGGGCCAGGATGCGAGCCTGCTCCGCGTGTGAGAACAGGCGGACCACGGAGCGCGCGTCGAAGCACACCAGCGTGTCGAACTCCATGCCCAGCGTGGCCGTGCAGGCCTCGCGGATGTGCAGGAGGCTCGTGTCCAGGGCCGCCTCCGCCCGCGCCCGGGCGATGTCCGGAGCCAGGCGGCCGAGCTCACGCACGGCATTCAGGGTGAAGGCGTAACGCAGGACGGGCATGCGGATGGGAACTACACCCCAGCCGCGGGGATTCATCCAGTCACCACGTATGTCGAGTGCCGCACCCAGGCCCACCCCGAGGCCCCGACGCGAAAGAACGTCACTGGCCGGGATGGAATGGCGCCGACTACAGTTTCCCGTCGCGTTCCAGTCACCCCCACCAAGGACGACGAGACATGAAGGACCTGGACGCCATCCTCCGCGCGCGGGCGCAAGCTCGCGGCCCCCTGGTCCTGGCCACGGTGGTCGAGGTGTCGGGCTCCGCCTACCGGCGGCCGGGGGCGCGGATGTTGATGAGCGAGGACGGGTGGCTCGCGGGCGGTATCAGCGGTGGCTGCCTGGAGGCCGACGTCGTCCGCAAGGCCTTCTTCTGGACCACCACCGGGCCTCGCCTGCTTCGCTACGACTCCACCAGCGACAGCGCGGAGGACGAGGGGGCCTTCTCCTTCGCGCTGGGCTGCAACGGCGTGGTGGACGTGCTGCTGGAGCGCTGGGAGGCGGGCGCGGGTGAGGCCCTCACCTTCGCCGCCGAGGCGCGGGAAGCGGGACGCCGGGCGGTGGTGGCGACGGTGTACCGGGGCCCCGCGAACGCCGTGGGCTCCCGGTGGATGCTCCGCGATGACGGCACCGAAGCGGGCCACCTGTCCGGCGCGCTGGGAGACGCCGTGCGTGAAGCGGGGCGCGAGGCGCTGGAGGCGGGCCGGACGTGGAGCGGCCCCTGCGGCGGCGCGGACGTGCTGGTGGAGGTCGTGGAGCCGCCCCACCCCCTGGTGCTCTTCGGCAGCGGCTTCGACGTGGCCCCGGTGGTGAACCAGGCCGCGGCCCTGGGCTGGCACGTCACGGTGGTGGCGGACCGGCCCGCGCAGGCCCTGCGGCGCCGCTTTCCCCAGGCCCACGCGGTGGTGTCAGCGAAGGCCCCTGACGCCCCGGGCGTGGTGCCCCTGTCACGCCGCACGCTGGCCGTGCTGATGACGCACAGCCTGCCGCAGGACCGCGAGCTGCTGGCGCGGCTGCTCCCAGGGCCCCTGCGCTACCTGGGCGTGCTGGGACCTCGCTCGCGCACGGACCGGCTGCTCGCGGAGCTGCCCTCCGCGCCCACCGACGCGCACCTGGAGAAGCTGCACGCGCCCGTGGGCCTGGACCTGGGCGCGGAAGGCGCGGAGGAGATTGCCCTGTCCATCATCGCCGAGCTCCAAGCGGTGGTCGCCGGACGCCAGGGCGGCAAGCTTCGCGAGCGGCGCGCGCCCATCCACACCGCCGCGCCCCCACCGGTGCGGAGGCTCGCGTGACGGTGGGCGTGGTGCTGCTGGCCGCGGGCGGCTCCTCGCGGCTGGGCCACCCCAAGCAGCTGGTGCGCTACCAGGGCACGACGCTGGCGCGGCGCGCCGCCGAGGCCGCTGCGTCCCTGCGGTGCGGCCCCGTGGTGGTGGTGCTGGGCGCGTCGCGAGATGCGGTGGCCGCGGAGCTGACGGGACTCGCCGTGCGCACCGTGGACCATGCGGGCTGGGCCGCGGGCCCTGGAGGCTCGCTGCGCGCGGGGCTCGGCGCGCTGCGGGAGACGGAGCCACCGGCGCTGGACGCCGTGCTCGTGCTGCTGTGCGACCAGCTCCGCGTGGAGGCCGCGCACTTGAGGGCGATGCTGGAGACCTTCGAACGGACTGGCGCGTCCGTGGTGGCCTCCGCCTACGAGGGCACCCGGGGCGTCCCCGCGCTCTTCGCGCGTGCCGTCTTCCCGGAGCTGGACGCGCTGAGCCCGGCCCAGGGCGCGCGCGGCGTGATTGCGCGCGTGCCCTCGCGCGTGGTGGACGTCCCGCTGCCCGGCGGTGGCGAAGACGTGGACACGCCCGAGGATGTCTCGCGGCTGACGTGAGCCGTGGCCGCATCCGTCGCGCCGCGGATACGCGCATCGGCCCCGAGGCGCGCCCTCTGGGACGTCAGTGCGTATTGCCACCACCACGCACCGCGCCCCACCTTCTGCGCGCAGGACTTTCAGCAAAGGGGGGCTCATGTCCAGATTCAGGTTCCCGGCGGCGCTGGCCGCCTCGGCGGTGATGTGTTTGTCGGTCGGCTGCTCCAGAAACGCCAAGACATCCCAGGGCGGGATGCCACCCACGGCGCAGCAGATGTCACAGCAGGACGAAGGCCTGCCGCCCGGCGCGCAGGCGGAGATGCAGCGGGACTGCCCCATGGACGTGTCCGGCGCACAGGCGCGCGCGGAGGACATCCCGGAGGGCGTGGCCCTCATCATCGTCACGCCCGAAACCGACAAGGTGGCGGACCTCCAGCAGCGCAGCCGGAGGATGATGCAGTTCCAGCAGGAGCACGGCACGGGCGGCAGCGGCATGGCCCAGCCACCGGGCGTCGACTACGACGAGATGGGCGGCCGCGAGGAGCCGGGCTCCGCGGGCGCGCCGTCGGTGCCGTCCATCGCCAGCGTGCACGACTCTCCGGAGGGCGTCGTCATCGTCTACACCGCCGTCGACCCGGCCCGGCAGGACAAGCTGAGCTCCGAAATCCACCGGAACGCGCAGTACCTGGACACTGGCAAGTGCCCGGGGATGGCGGCGGACTGAGCACGACCTGAGGCCAGCGCCCCAGGTCCCGCCCCCCGCGTCGTCCAGGTGGGCCAGGCGCTGGCTTCATCCCCGAAGACGCCCGCCGTCACGCCAGTGGCGGCAGGTGCGTCAGGAGCCGCTGCAGGTCCGGCTGCAGTTCGTCCGGAGAGGCGCTGGCGAGCACCTCCACCGGATGCGTGCCCCAGGTGACAGCGTAGGTCCGCAGCCCCGCCGCCTGTCCCGCGCGCAAGTCCAGCGCGGTGTCCCCCACCATCCACAGCCCGCCCGTGCCCAGCGCCGCCAGCGCGTGGTGGATGACGTCGGGCGCGGGCTTGTGCGCGAAGCCCTCCGTGCCCTGGACGTGGTGGAGCAGCGGGCCCAGGCCCATGGCGTCCACGAACTTGCGCGCCATGTCGGGGCGCTTGGTGGTGGCCACCGCCAGCAGGTAGCCCCGCTCGCGCAGCACGCGCAGCACCTCCACCACGCCCGGATAGGGCCGCGAGCGCCGGTGGAAGTGGAGCGGGTAGTGCTCACGGTACGCCACGCACAACGCGGGGACGTGGTCCGGCGCGAACTGGCTGTACATCCAGTCCAGCGGGTGGCCGATGAGCGCGCGCACCTGCTCGTACGTCGGCGCCGGAAGCCCCAGGTGCCCGAAGGCATGGAGGAAGCTGTCGATGATGTCCGGCAGCGAGTCCACCAGCGTGCCGTCGAGGTCGAAGAGGATGCCGCGAGAAGAGGAAGCGCTCACGCACCTTCCATACCCCCTCTCGTGCCCCCTGTCCTCCCTCCGGGCTCAGGGCGAGGCGCGCTCCGCCGGAGCAGCGGGCGCCTGCTCCAGGACGCACAGCCACAGCCGCTCCTCCTGCACGCAGCGCGTCCCGCGAATGGCGCGGAACTCGTGGAGCCGCTGCGGAATGGAGAGGTAGACGGCCTCCGGGTCGAGCCTGCCCGCCCGGATTTCGTCGTCGAGCCCCAGACAGTAGGGCTGCGCGCGCGCGTCATCCAACCGCGCGACGTAGCCGCTGTTGAAGGTGAGCCCCAGCAGGTAGGCGCGGTAGGCCCAGCGGTGGAAGTCCATGGGCCCGGCGCGGCAGCCCCGCCCGGAGCCGTCATGCATCTGCGGCGGGTAGAGCACCAGGTGCTTGCGGCCCACGGCGGCCTCGCGAAGCGCCTCGGACGGTTGCGTGTTCCAGGCCGGCCCCTCCTTCGCCTGATGGCCGCGCCCCAGGTTCACATCGAAGGCTTGCAGCGCCAGCGCCAGCGCCAGCAGCGACGGCGCCACCGTGGGCCGGGGCAGGCGGATGAGCGCGAGCGCGGAGCCCAGCGCCAGCAGGTAGTACAGCGGCCACACGAAGCGGCCGGAGGAGCGGAAGGGCTCCACCCACCGCATCACCGGCGCGTAGAGGCCCGACAGGTCCGCGATGAGCTCGCCTCGCAGGGTGACGCGCGAGGACAGCGCGAAGAAGCCCAGGCCCAGCGCCACCAGCCCCACCGGCGCCAGCCTGCGCCAATGCCGCGCGACGAGCGGCGCGTCCCGCACCAGCAGGATGAGCGCGGCCCAGAGCGCGAAGAGCACGCCCAGCCCCAGGTAGCCGAAGCCCTCGTACTGGGCGCCCTGCCTCGGCAGAGACTCCAGGAAGCGCGACCAGGAGTCCCGGTAGCCCATCGGGTTGACGAACGTCAGGAGGTCCGCGGAGAACCCACCGAAGGCGCCGGCGCCCAGGGTGCGGACCGTGCCGAGGTAGCCCAGCACGTAGAACAGCACCAGCACCACGGCCACGTTCGCCACGGCGCCCAGCAGGGGCCACCGCCAGGGCAGCTTCCGCTCCAGCGCGGTCCGCGCGCACAGCGCCAACGCGAGCGCCAGCACCATGGCGGTCACCACGGGGTGCACGCCCGCGGCGAACACGCACAGCGCCAGCGCGATGCCCAGCGCCTGCTTCGCCTCGCGCGCGTCCCGCTGCGGGAGCAGGTTCAGCCCCACCAGCAGCACGAGGGTCCAATGCGCGCACAGCGCCTCGTGCGCCATGCTCATGCGCGCCAGCAGCGTGGGCGACAGCACGAGCAGCGCGCCCACCAGCCACTGCTGCGGCACCGTCGCGCCCATCCGCCGCGCCACCCACGCGGACGCGGCGCCCTGGAGCACCAGGCACATGCACATCCACGGCCCGATGTACTGGAAGTCGGCGGGCAGCAGGCTGGAGAACGGCCGCAGCAGCAGCGCCACCCAGGGGATGGCGTCCATGTAGCCGAGCGTCGTCCCCAACGGATGCAGGTATCCGTCGATGGCGCCCAGCGGGAAGCGGAGCGGTTCGTTGCGGAAGAACAGCCAGCCCAGCAGGTGCTGGCTGAAGTCGTCACGGATGAGCCACGACAGGCGCGTGGGATTCAGCGCCGCCGGCCCATAGATGGCCAGGAACGCCAGCAGCCCCACCCCGGCGGCCCCCAGCGGCCCCGCGTTCGCCACGACGAACGATGCAAGCGTGTCCAGGAAGCGCCGCGGCCGCTCGGGCAGCAGGGCGAGCCTCATGAACGGCACTCACGCGAGGCGACGGAGACGAAGGTGACGCGCGCTTCGGGCATGGGAGCGCCGCTTGAAGCACAGCCGTTTCAGGGGCGTCAAGCGGCCCCGACGCAGACAGGGGCGCCCCTGCCCTCCACCTCCACGGCCTCCGCGTCCTCGGGCTCCGAGGCGAGCCGCCACAGGGCACCCTCCAGGAACCCCAGCGCGCCGCGCAGGTCCGATGAGGCGGCCTCCGGAGGGGCGCTCCGGGCCCGCGCGATGCGCTGGCGCGCCGACGCGAAGGCCCGCTGTACCCGCGCGACGTCATCCCAGGCGGCCCGCGCCTCCGCCAGGTCCACCGCCGCGCGAAGCAGCGCGGCCAGCTCGCGCAGCACCGGGTCATCCCGCAGCTCCGGCGCGCCCTCCAGCACGACGAAGCTCGCCTCCGCCGCCGAGGCGTCTCCCATGCATGCCTCCACCACGGCCCGGTACACCGCGAAGCGCAGCGCCTGCCCCCGCGACACGCGGCCCAGGCCGGACACCGCCTCCGACAGCCGGGCCCAGGCGTCGCTCCACGCCCCCAGGGCCAGCTCCGCGCGCCCCAGCTCGCCCAGCGCGGTGCCCTCCAGGAGCCGCTGCCCCAGCTGCCGGCCGATGCGCGCCGCGGCCAGCAGGTGCGCGCGCGCCTCCTGCGGCCGTCCCTCCTCCAGCAGGTAGCAGCCCAGGTTGAGGCGAGCCAGCGCGTGCCCCGCCCTGTCTCCCACGCTGGCCGAGCGCGCCATCGCCTCCTCCAGCAGGCGCATCGCCTCGCTCGTGCGCCCCATCTCCCCGATGGCCACCGCGCAGTTGGACAGGAAGCCCACCTCGAACGTCACGTCCCCCACGCCGTGGAAGAGCGCCTGCGCCGCGCGCAGGTGGGGAATGGCCGCCTCCGCGCCGCGGCGCGCCTGCTCCACCAGCCCCAGGTTGCCCACGGTGTAGGCGTCCAGCCAGCGGTCGCCCTCCGACGACAACAGCCGCGCCTCGCGCACCAGCTCCCAGGCCTGGGACAGCGCGCCTTCGTGACGGGCCACAATCGACAGGTCCACCAGCACGCGCTTCTCGCCCGCCACCGCGCCCAACCCCCGCAGCGACGCGCGCGCGCACTCCAGATTCCCGCGGGCCGCCATCAGGTCGCCCGCCTCCAGGAACACACGGCCACGCACCGCCACGGCCTCGGCCACCAGCCTGGGGGCGCCCGTCACCCGGTCCGCCAGCGCCAGCGCCGCGTCCAGCCGTTCGAGCAGCAGTCGCACCGGGCCCCGCGTCACCACCTCCGGCTCCAGCGCCACCAGCGCCTCCAGCGCCCGCTCCACCGAGCGCGACGTCGCGGGCGTCACGGCCAGCGCGTTGTCACACGCCGCCAGGAGGTTCTCCCGCTCCCGCGCCAGCCACCGCAAGGCCTCCGCGCCGCCCTGGCCGCGCACCTGCGCGCGCAGGCCGCGGGCCAGCGACAGGTACCAATCCGCGTGCCGCTCCGCCAACGCGGCCGCATCGCCCACGCCCTCTTCGGCAAGCCGGGCCGCGGCGTACTGACGGATGCTCTCGTACTGGCCCAACCGGCAGTCACCGCCGGGCGGCTCCGCCTCCAGCACGCGCAGCAGCGACTTGGCGCGCAGCGACTGGAGCACGTCCAGCACGGCGGGCCCGTCCGGGGGCAGCCCCAGCACCGCTTCCGCCGCCTCCAGCGTGAAGCCGCCACGGAACACCGAGCAGCGCGCCAGCGCGACCCGCTCCTCCGGCTCCAGCAGGTTCCAGGACCAGTCGATGGCCCCTCTCAGCGTCGCCTGTCGCGCGCAGCCGTCACGCCGTCCCGTGCGCAGGAGCTCGAAGCGACGCGTGAGCCGCTCCCGAAGCTGGCTCACGCTCAACAGCGCCATGCGCGCGGCGGCCAGCTCGATGGCCAGGGCGATTCCATCCAGCTGCCGCACGATGTCCGCGACCATCGGCGCCTCGCCGGCCGTCAGCTCGAAGTGGCCTCGGGCCTCACGCGCTCGCTGCGCGAACAGGCGCACCGCGTCCGAACGGACCAGCTCCTCCAGCCGGGACTCACCTTCCTCCGGCACCGAGAGCGGCGCCAGGTCCAGCAGCCGCTCGCCGGGGAGCCCCAGGGCCTCGCGCGACGTCGCCAGGAAGCGCGCGCGAGGCGCCAGCTGGAGCCAGCGCCCCAACGTGGCGGGCAGGTGCTGCACGGCCTGCTCCAGGTTGTCGAGGATGAGCAGCACGTCACCACAGTCGTTCAGCGCGCGCCCCAGCCGCTCCGCCGGCTCGGTCGGGTCGCCGTCCGCGCGCAGGGGGATGCCCAGCGCATGGCCCACCGACAGGCAGAGCGCCTCCGCCGTCTGGACCTCGGCCAGCTCGCACAGCCACACCCCGCCCTCCCATTC
>NZ_JABXEP010000161.1:0-17419 GCF_013372605.1 Myxococcus sp. AM009 | reverse complement strand
GCTTGCGCCGGTCCTCGCCCGTCGTCTCGCCCTTCTGCGGCGTGAAGCCGGAGCCCTCCACGTCCAAGCCCACGCCGCAGAAGGGCGAGACGACGGGCGAGGACCGGCGCAAGCGGCTCTTCGGCGCCTTCGACAAGACGGCCAAGGCGGCCGAGCCCGAAGAGGCGGAGGGCGCCGAGGACGGCGACCCGGACGGCGACTCGGCCACCGCGGAAGGCGAGCGCTACTTCGGCCTGCTCCAGTCGCAGGTCCGCCGCCACTACAGCGTGGCGGACACCATCCCCGAATCCGAGCGGCTGCACCTCAAGGCCACGGTGGCGGTGCGCCTGGGCCGCACGGGTGAAGTGCTGGACGTGAATCTCACCAAGGCCAGTGGGAACGACCTCTTCGACTCGGCCGTCGTCACGGCCGTGCGCAAGGCCGCGCCCTTTTCTCCTCCGCCGGACCATCTCCGGGACGCCCTGCAGAAGAGCGGCGTCAACCTGGTGTTCAACGCCCTATGAAAGCCCTGCTCCTCTCCCTGCTGCTCCTCCCCGTCGTCGCGCTCGCGCAGGCGCCCACCATCGAAATCTCCGGCGCCAACTTCCGCCCGCTGCCGGTGGCGGTGCCCGCGCCGCTGACGCAGAACGACGGCGCGAAGGCGCTGGTGGCCCCCTTCGACGCGGCCTTCAGCTTCGACCTGGCCGCCTCCGGCATCCTCCAGGTGCTGGACCGCAAGGGCTTCACGGCGGACGCGAAGGAAGGCATGGCCGCGGCCAGCATCAACTTCAGCCGCTGGGCGGACGTGGGCGCGGAGGCGCTCGTGAAGGTGTCGTTGGCGCAGGATGGCGGCGTGCTGCGCGGGGAGCTGCGCCTGTTCAACGTGGGCACCGGCCGCGAGGACCTGAAGGTGTCCAAGGACGCGCCTGGCGACAACGCCTCGTTGCTGGCGCACCGGCTGGCGGACGCGCTGTACCGGCACTTCACCAAGGAGCCCAGTCCCTTCCTGTCCCGCATCACCTACGTGCGCAAGGCGGGCTCCAACCGCGACGTGTACGTGGCGGACTGGGACGGCGGCAATGCCCAGGCGCTCACCAAGGGCGGCATCAACATCCTGCCCGCGCTGAGCCAGGACGGCTCGCGGGTCGCCTTCACCACGTACCGCAAGAATCGCCCGGACATCTACGTGCAGTCCCCTGGCGGTGAGGCGAAGGCCGTCGTCTCCGGCGGGCAGATGGCCACCGGCGCGGCCTTCTCTCCGGACGGCAAGCGCATCGCGTACTCGCTGGCCGAAGGAGAGAGCGCCCAGGTGTACGTGGCCAACGCGGACGGCAGCGGCGCGCGCGCCATCACCGACACGCCCTATGGCCTCAACACCAGCCCCACCTGGTCGCCGGACGGCAAGCGCATCGCCTTCGTGTCCAACCGGGGCGGCAGCCCGCAGGTCTACATCATGAACGCGGACGGCACGGGCGTGCGCCGGCTCACCTTCCAGGGCAACTACAACCAGACCCCGGACTGGTCGCCGCGCGGGGACCTCATCGTCTTCACCGCTCGCGACGAGCGCAACGCCTTCGACCTCTTCACCGTCAGCGTCGAGACGGGCAAGGTGACGCGCCTCACGCAGGACCAGGGCAGCAACGAGGAGCCCGCCTTCTCTCCCAACGGGCGGCTCATCGTCTTCACGTCCACGCGCAACGGCGGCTCGCGGCTCTACGTCATGACGGCGGACGGCAACAACCAGCTGCCGCTGCGCGCCGAGAAGGGCGTCTACCAGACGCCGGACTGGTCGCCGCTGCCGCAGGCGCAGTAGCCGTCCCCTGGGCCCGTGGGACGCAAGCAGGCGCCCCACGCCCGGCACCAGGACGTCACGTTGACAGGCGGGGCGCGCTCGGGTCGAGTCCACCCGCATGAGCGCGCCCTTCCGCAGCCACTGGAGCCTGGACCCCGAGGTCGTCTTCCTGAACCACGGCTCGTTCGGCGCCTGCCCGACAGCCGTCCTCCAGCGACAGTCCGAGCTGCGCGCGCGCCTGGAGGCCGAGCCGGTGCGCTTCCTCCACCGCGAAATCGAGCCGCTGCTGGATGACGCCCGCGCCGCGCTCGCCACGTTCCTCGACGCGGACGCGGACGACCTGGGCTTCGTCCCCAACGCGACGGCGGGGGTGAACACGGTGCTGCGCTCGCTGCGCTTCGCCCCCGGCGACGAGCTGCTCACCACCGACCACGAGTACAACGCCAGCCGCAACGCGCTGGACTTCGTGGCCTCGCAGTGGGGCGCCAAGGTGGTGGTGGCGAAGCTGCCCTGGCCGGTGCCGTCCGCACAGTCGGTGGTGGACGCGGTGCTGCCCCACGTCACCCCACGCACGCGCCTGTTCCTGGTGGACCACGTCTCCAGCCAGACGGCCCTGGTGCTGCCGCTGGCACAGCTCGTCACCGTCCTGCGCGAGCGCGGCGTGGAGACGCTGGTGGATGGCGCGCACGGGCCGGGCATGCTGCCGCTGTCACTGCGCGCGCTGGGTGCCGGCTACTACACGGGCAACTGCCACAAGTGGCTGTGCGCCCCCAAGGGCGCCGCGTTCCTGCACGTCCGGCGTGACCTCCAGCCCGCCATCAAACCCCTGTCCGTGAGCCACGGGCACAACTCCCGGCGGACGGACCGTTCGCGCTTCCGGCTGGACTTCGACTGGACGGGGACACACGACCCGTCGCCCATGCTCTGCGTGCCCGACGCGATTCGCTTCGTGGGCGGGCTGCTCCCCGGCGGCTGGCCGGAGGTCATGGCGTCAAACCGGGCCAAGGTGCTGGCGGCGCGGCGCCTGCTGTGCTCGCGGCTGGGCACCCAGCCCACCTGCCCCGAGGACATGGTGGGTAGCATGGCCACGGTGACGCTGCCGGACGGCTTCCCTGAAGTCCCCCCGCCCCCGCTCTACGTGGACCCGCTCCACCTGCGCCTGTTCGACGAGTACCGCATCGAGGCGCAAATCACCCCCTGGCCCCGGCCGCCGCACCGGCATGTGCGCCTGTCCGCGCAGCTCTACAACACCCCCGCTGACTACCAGGCCCTGGGTGACGCTTTGGAAGCGCTGCTGCGTTGAGTAGGCTGCCGCGCATGTCGCGCTTCGCCACCATCGACGTTGGAAGCAACTCCGTCCTCCTGCTCGTCGCGGAGCGCACCCCGGAGGGCCGCTTCGAGGCCGTGCGGGAGCGCGCGGAGATCACGCGCCTGGGCCGGGGCGTGGACGCGACGCGCAAGCTCTCCGCCGAAGGCCTGGAGGCGACGCTCCAGGTGCTGGAGTCCTTCGCCCGCGAGGCGCGCGAGCTGGGCGCGGAGGGCATCGCCGTGTCCGCCACCAGCGCCGCGCGTGACGCGGAGAACGGCGCGGAGTTCCTCGCGGCGGCGAAGGCGCGGGCGGACGTGACGGTGGAAATCATCTCCGGCGCCATGGAGGCGGAGCTGTCCTTCGCCGCGGTGCACGCGGACTTCGCGGCGGACGCGGCGGGCCCCCTGCTGGTGCTCGATATTGGCGGCGGCTCCACGGAGTTCATCTACGGCAACCGCGGCGGCCACGTGGACTTCCGCCACAGCTTCGACGTGGGCGCGGTGCGCATGACGGAGCGCTTCGTCGGCTCGGACCCGATGACGTCGGAGGACCGCGCGCGCGTCGAAGCCCACTTGCGCGACACCTTCCGCGCCCTCCCCGCCCCGCCGTCCGGCGCGGCCCTGGTGGGCGTGGCGGGCACGGTGACGACGCTGTACGCCGTGCGGCACGCCATCCACCCCTACGTCGCGGAGCGGGTCCACGGCGGCACGCTGTCCGTGGGCGAGCTGTCCGCCCTGACGGACCGGCTGTGCGCCATGCCGCTGGAGGCGCGGCGCGCCCTGCCCGGCATGCAGCCCAAGCGCGCGGACGTCATCCCCGCGGGCGCCCTCATCCTGCTGGAGTCGGTGAAGGCGCTGGGACTGGAGGCCTGCCGCGTCAGTGACAAGGGCCTGCGCTGGGGCCTGCTCGCGCACCGCTTTGGAGCCGGAGCCACCACTTCATGAACGCCCAGCCCGTGGCCTCACCGGCCGCGTCCGCCGTGCCCGCCAGCAACGCGGGTTATGCGCTGCTCATCCTCACCCTCATCAACCTGGTCAACTACCTCGACCGCTACATCGTCGCGGTGGCGCTGCCGGGCATCCAGCAGGAATTCGGCATCAACGACACCCAGTCCGGACTGCTGGGCACCATGTTCATCGTGGTGTTCATGCTGGCGTCGCCGCTGGGCGGGTTCCTCGGGGACCGCTACCCGCGGCGGCTGCTGGTGGCGGGCGGAGTGATTCTCTGGAGCCTGGCCACCGGGGCCAGCGGGCTGGCCACCTCGTTCGGCGCGCTGCTCCTGGCCCGCGCGGTGATTGGCATCGGCGAGGCCGGCTACGGCGCGGTGGCGCCCAGCATCATCTCCGACTTGTACCCGCGCACGCAGCGCACGCGGATGCTGGCGTTCTTCTACATCGCCATCCCCGTGGGCGCCGCCGCGGGCTACGGCCTGGGCGGGTGGCTGACGCAGGCGTACTCGTGGCACGTCGCCTTCTTCGCGGGGGGCGTGCCCGGGCTGATTCTGGGCGCCATGGCCTTCTTCATGCCGGAGCCCCAGCGCGGCGCCATGGACGGGCCGGACGCGCAGACGAAGATGCCCTTCATGGTGGGCCTGAAGGGGCTGGCGCGGAACTCGGCCTTCTGGGCGGTGACGGCCGGCTACACGCTGATGACGTTCTCCATTGGTGGCCTGGGCTTCTGGATGCCCACGTACCTGGTGCGCGAGCGCGGCATGGCGCAGGACAGCTCGGGCTTCATCTTCGGCGCGATTACGGCGGTGGCCGGCCTGCTGGGGACGGTGGCCGGCGGCTGGCTCGGCGACAAGCTGGACCGCAAGCGCGAGGGCGGCGGGCTGTGGATGTCCGGCATTGGCCTGATGCTGGCGGCCCCGTGCATGTACCTGGCGGTGAACCTGGAGGCCATGGGCCCCACCTTCGCCGCGATTGCCCTGGCGCAGTTCCTCATCTTCCTCAACAGCGGCCCCATCAACGCGGCCATCGTCAACTGCGTGCCTCCCGCGTTCCGCGCCTTCGCCATGGGCCTGAATGTGCTGTGCATCCACCTTCTGGGTGACGCGATTTCGCCCGCGCTCATCGGCAACATCGCGGACGCGTCCAGCCTGCACACCGCCATCGCGGTGAACGCCCTGCCCGTGCTCCTCGGCGGCTTCGCGCTGCTGCTGGGCGCCCGGCTGTTCCGTGAAGCGGTGCCCCTCGCGCGTCAGGGCTGAGCGGCGGCGTCCAGCCTCGGCCGGTATTCGTCGGCCAGGCGCTCCAGCTCCAAGGCCAGCCGCTCGCCCTCCGCGAGCAGCAGTCCCTTGAGGCGCGCGCGGCTGCCCAGCGTGAAGAACACGCGGATGTCTCGCTGGAGCGACTCCCAGCGCTCGGCGAAGTAGAGGGTGAACAGCGCCAGCGGCGGCACGGCGAGGAAGACGGCCACGGCCAGCAGCGAGCTCCCCCACACCGCCGCCGCGGCCGTCAGCGCGCCCCACCACGCCAGCGCCACCACGAAGGCGGTGAGGAACTTCACCGTGGCCTGCACGTCCAGCTCGGCGTTGCGGCTGGCGAGCCGGGGCAGTTGGTAGGGCAGCCAGAACAGGCCCAGCCCCAGGGCGAACAGCGGCAGGCCCAGCACCAGCGCCAGCACGTTCTTCACCACGAAGGGCACCACGTTCCCCGGGCGGTACACCAGCGCCAGGTCCTCCGGCCCCGCCGCCTGCACCAGCGCCATGCGGTGCCGGAAGGCGGCGAGCTGCGCGCGCAGGGACTCGAAGCGCTCCGGCTCCTGGACGCGGAACATCTGGACGCCGCGCGCCCACAAGCGCAGGCGCTCCGCGTCGAGCGCCCCACCCTGCTTGAAGGCGAAGAGCTGCTCGGCCAGCTGCGCCAGCGGGAGGTCCGCCCACTGCTCCAGGTTGAGCGTCACCGCGCGCAGCCCGCTGGCGATGCGCTCGGTGAGGGCGCGGACGCTGTCGGGCTCCGCCGCGGCGTCCGCGGGCAGGAAGGCCTGCACGTCGATGGCGGGCCCCACGTCGATGAGCACCTCACTGCGGAACACGTGCTTCTCCGCGTAGGTGAGCCCCACGGGGACGATGCGCACCGGAGCCCCCGCCTTCGCCGCGCTCAGGGCGATGCGCGCCGCGCCCGTCTTCAGCTCGGCGAGCCCGGGCTCGGAGTGGCTCTTGCCCTCGGGGAAGATGGTGATGGCGCGCCCCTGCACCAGCGCGCCCTTCGCGGCGTCCAGCGTGCCCTCGTTGCCGCCCATCTTCGCCGGGTCATCCTGCTTCCGGTACACCGGCAGCGCGTCCAACCCCTTCAGCAGCCAGCCGATGACGGGCATCCGGAACAGCGGCGCCTTCGCCAGGAACGTCACCTTGCGCCGCGTGAGGATGAACACCAGCGCCGGGTCGATGAGCCCGTTGGGATGATTGCCCACGAAGAGCACCGGGCCGTCCGGCTCCACCGCCGGGGCATTCACCCTCACCCGGTAGAAGAGTCGGAGACCCAGCGCCACCACCGCACGCACGCACGCGTAGAACACGGCGGAGACTGTACTCCACGTCTCAGGGATACCGGTCCACCACCTGGATGACGCCGGTGTTGTCCTGCACCACGGAGAAGCCCTTCATCGGGCTCGGGTAGGCAATCAGGCCCTCGCCGTCCCTGTCCCAGCGCGAATCCAGGAGGATGCCGCAGAAGGGCACCGACATCGCCCCGGACTCCGGCAGGAAGATGCGGTCATACCGGCCGAAGACGCGGTGCTTCGTCACGTATAGACGGCCGCCGATGCGGGCGCCGGGGAGCTGCTGCTCTCCCTGCTCGCGCGGCAGCGCAATCACGAAGCTGTAGTTGTAGCGCGCCGGCCCCGGGTGGTCCTGGATGGCATCCACGATGACGGGGACCTTGTCCCCCGGCTTCAGGCCCAGGCGCTCCATCTGCAGCAAGGCGCCCCGGGGGCACGTCCCCTCCGGCGGCATCCACTTGGGCCGCGCCGGCCCCTGAGCGGACTCCGACGTGGTCCGGCAGCCCGCCAGGAGCAGGAGCCCCAGCCCCACCATCCACCGCGGCCAGCGCATGCGCACCCTCGCCTCCCTCAGAACGTCCCGATGCTGAAGTGGAACTGCGTGGTGGCCTCGTTCACCGACTCGTCGGGGTCCAGGTTGAAGCCCACGTCGAAGGCCAGCGGGCCCACGGGCGTCACGTAGCGCAGGCCCGCGCCCGCCGTGTAGCGCAGCCGGCCCGGGTCGAACTGCGTCCGGTCCAGCCACAGGTTGCCCGCCTCGAAGAAGAGCCCCAGGTCCACGGAGGACAGGGCCGGCAGGCGAAGCTCCGCCTTGCCCAGGGTGAAGAGCTCGCCGCCCTGGCTCGCGGGGACCTGTCCGGCGAGCACGGCCTTCAGCTCGGCGGAGCACCCCGACGGCGAAATCAGCGCGCGGCAGTCTCGCAGCCGCTGCTGCAACGCGCCGCGGACGTCCTCCGGCAGCACACCGTCCTCACGGAAGCCGCGCAGACTGGACGAGCCGCCCAGGTAGAACAGCTTCGAGCCAATGGCCTGTGCCTGCTCCTCCAGCGGGATGATGGTGCCCGCGCGCGCGGACAGCGCCACGCTCGCCCGGCGTCCCAGGGGGATGTAGCCACTGAGGCTGCCCGACAGCTTCACGCCGTCGATGGGGTACGCCTCCACGCGGTTGCCCGCCACGTCCGTGGGCCGCACGCTCAAGCCGCGGGTGAACTCCGCGCTGGAGACGAACACCACGCCCCGGCGCGGGTTGGCCGGGTCGTCCCGGAAGTCGAGCGTTGCGGAGGGCCGCAGCGAGTGCAGCGCGAAGTCGCCGAACGGGTAGCGCAGCCGCTCCCGGTCCGCGCGGTTGAGCAGCTCCAGCACGCCCGCGCGCGAACGCAGCCGGTTGTTCTCCACTTCGTAGGACAGCGACAGGTTGAGCCACGTCGCCGCGGCCCAGTCCATGGCGGCCGCCGCCGCGAACCGCGAGGACACGTAGGAAGGCCGGTGCACGCGCTCGCCAATGAGGTCCAGCCGGGCCCCCACCTGCAGCGGCAGCAGGAAGAACAGCCGGGGCTGCGCCAGCGCGAGGTTGCCCCGGCCCCCAAAGCCATTGAGCCCCTGGAGCTCCACGTCACAGCCCGGCGCGGGGCCGCCGCCGGTCACCGTCTGCTGACAGGCGATGCGCCTGTCGCGAGACAGCGCCTCCGCGCCCCAGCCCGCGTAGTTGATCTTCCCGCGCGCCAGCAGGCTGAGCCCCAGCCCGTCCAGGTTGCGGTAGGCCGTGTCCAGCGTGATGCGGGGACCATCCACCAGGAAGTAGCCGCCGGACACCTGGCCATCCAGCCGGGGCCGCTCCTGGACCGTCACCAGCACGTCCTTGGTGTCCTCGCGCCGGGTGGGGTCCGCCAGTGCGATGTCCACCTGCCGGAACACGCCCAGGCGCGCGAGCCGGCGCTGGCCCTCCGTCAGCTCATCCAGCGCGACGGGCTTGCCCTCCTCCACCGCGAGGTTGGCCAGCACCAGGTCCGGGTCCGTGCGCGTCAGGCCCTGCACCAGAATCTTCCCGACCTTCACCTGCGGACCCGCGTCCGCGCGGAAGATGACGGTCGCCCGCGTCCCGTCCTCGCCCACGCCCGTCTCCGTGGTGACGCGCGCGAAGAGGTAACCCTGCCGCCCCAGCTCCTGCTCCAGCGCCTGACGCGAGGACTCCACCGTGTCGAAGCTCAGCGGCGCGCCCTCGCGCATGCGCCGTCCCATGACCCAGGCCGTCAGGCCCGGCGGCACACCCTCGAAGTCCACCTTCACCAGGCGCGCCTGCGGCCCCTCCTCCACGTCGAAGTCCGCGACCGCCGTGCGTCCCACCACGTCCACCGTCAGGCCCCGGAACGTCACCACCGCGGAGAGGAAGCCCTGCTCGCGGTACGCCTCGTTCATGGCCTCCACGGCCTCCAGCCACGCGTCCTCCACGTAAACGGTGGACGCAGGCGGCGGCGGCGCGACGCCCGGGAGCTCCGGGCCGTGGCGTCCCTCGGTGTTCAGCGGGTCGTCGAGCAACCGCAGGTCCAGCTCCGGCCGCGTCATGCCCGCCTGCACCCGCTCCGCGAGCAGCGCGCGCAGCGTCTCCACCGGCAGCCCGTGGTTGCCATGGAAGCGCACGTCGGCCACGTGCAGCGGGTGCCCCTCCTCCACATCGAACACCAGCGCCGCCACCTCCGCATCCGGGCGCAGCACCTCGCGGGGACGCACGCGCACGTCGTGGAAGCCGCGGTAGCGGTAGAAGACCTCCATGCGCCGCGCGAGCCGGCCGGCGACGACCTCGTCCATGGGCTCCGAGACATCGTGCGCCAGCACGCGCTCCAGCACGCCCGGCGGGAAGTGGCGGTTGCCGTGGAAGCGCACCACGTAGCGAGGCCCCGCCATCAGGGGCACCGCCACCGACGCGAAGCTGCCCTCCACCAGCACCGCGGGCGCTCCTACCTGCGCGCGCCAGTAGCCCTCGCCGCGCAGCAGCGCGCGCAGCTCCTCCAGCGAGCTGGACAGGCGCGCCCGGTCGAACACCTGCCCCGGCCGCAGCGCCAGCACCTCCAGCAGCCGGGACAGCGGGAGGCCGGGGCTGCCGGAGAAGGTCACCTGCCGCACCCGCGTGGGCAGCCCTTCGTCCACGGCGAGCACCACCGCGATGCCCTCCGTCACCGGCTCCTGCGTCACGGAGACTCTCGTCGAGTCGTACCCCTTGCGCTGATACGCCTGGAGCACGGACGACACCGCGCCCTGCAGCTCCTCCGCGTCCAGCGGCCCGCCCTCCAGCAAGCTGCTGGCCTCCAGCAGCTCCCCGTCCGACAGCACGGCGTTGCCTTCGAAGCGCAGCCGCGCCAGCCGCGCCACGGGCGTGAGCTGGAACATCAGCCGCACCCCGCCACGCACCGGCTCCGTGCGCGCCACCACGTCCGTGAAGCGGCCCGTGGCCCACAGCCGCTCCACCGAGCGCCGCACCGCGCCCGGCGTCAGCGTCTGCCCCTTGCGCACCGCCACCAGGTCGCTCAGGCCCTGCGCGTCGGCGCCTCCGGGCAGGTGCAGCTCCACGGCGATGACTTCGGCGCCGAAGCCAGTGCCGGCGTCCGCCTGCGCGCGCGCCGCGCCCGGCATGAGGACGCAGAGCACCAGCGCCAGCACCGCGAGGGCCCGGACTACTCGACCTCCCAGCTCAGCTTCAGCTCGAGCCCGAGGTTTCCAAACGAGGCTTCGTTGTTCTCGTTGTCCCACTGGGCCTGCGCGGAGAGTCGGTCATCGAAACGGTACTCGGCCCGCGCCCGCGTGCCGCGCCCGCTCACGGGTTGCGTCATACCGATTTTAAGCTGCTCGCTCAGGAACTTCGACTCCAGTTGCGCGGTGGGCTCCGCTTGCCGGGTGGCGTCGTTGTAGGTGGTCGAAATCTGCAGGGTCAAATCCCTCAACACCGGATTGCTGGGAAGGAAGCGCTGGAGCTGCCGGTCCAGGCCCGACACGTTGAAGAGGGCCTCGGCCGCCAGGCCGGCGCTCGCCGAGGCCGCGGTATCCTGGTCTGACGAGGTAAACCCCAGGGTGAGCAGCGAGACGATGTCGCCCTCCACCAGCGCGGGCTCCGAGGAGAGCAGAATCTGGGGGTCCGCCGGCTTGCCGAAGGCGTGCAGCTTCACCACGAACTCACGCACCTGCGTCTGCGCCTGGACCTCGAAGACAGGGTCGATTTGCGTGGCGTCCTGGAACTCGAGCTGCCCCTGACTGATGGTGAAGGGGTTGTTGCGGAAGAAGGCCTGGCTGCCCTCGGCCAGCTCCACCCGGCCCAGCAGCCCCGGCCGCAAATCGGTCCCCGTCAGCCGCACGTCCCCCAGCAGGCGGGCCTTCGCCAGGTTGTTGTCCACGCGGACGTCGCCGAAGTGGACATTCACGTCCCAGATGACCCAGGGCTTCGGAGGCTCACCGGACGAGGAGGAGGACGTGCCCGCCGCCAGGTGGGTGGTGCGCTTCTGCATCGTCTTCAGCAGCGCATCCACGTCCAGCGCCTTCTGGTAACGCAACTTCACGATGTCCATGCCACCGGTGACGGTGAAGCCCTTGGGCGGACCAATCACCTGGAGCAGGCCGGAGAAGGTCGCGGGCAGGTCCTCCGTGAGCCGGTAGGGCACCTCGTCCAACTGGATGGTGAGCCCCAGCCGCTGCGGCAGGAAGCGCTCCAGCCGCACGTCGCCGCGCGCGGACACGCGGCCCTCATTGAGCTGGCCCTGCAGGTGCTCCACCAGCACGCGCTGGCCCGTCAGCTCCACGCGTCCGGCCATGTTGCGCACCTGGACGGGCCAGTCCCGCAGCGCCAGCCGCATGTCGAACAGCTCGGCGGAGCCCACCACGGAGGGCTTCTCCAGCGTCCCGGAGGCCTCGGCGTCCACGGTGACGCGCCCGGAGGCGCGCTCCACCATGGCGGGCATCAACGACTCCAGCAGGCGCAAATCCAACCCGCCCCGCAGCGTCACGTTCAGTCCGCGCGGGCTCATCCATCCCCCCAGCGACAGGTCCACGTGCTGCCCCGTGAAGCGGAAGGGCTGCACGTCCGTCCGCCCGGCCGCGTACGCCAGCACGATGGGGCCCGCGTTCTCCCCGCGCAGGTCGTCGCGGGAGAGGACCAGCCGCTCCACGGTGGCGTTCACCTGCGAGCCCGCGGGCTCCAGGAGCTGGCCCTTGGCGCTCATCGTGCCCGACAGGGCCCCGCTGACGCCCGCCCACAGCGGCGCGTCCGGCAGCAGCGGGCGAATCTCCGGCAGCGAGAACGAGCCCTGGGCTTCATAGGGCCAGTTCTCCTGCACCTTCATGCGGATGCGGCCGGTGGCGTCCCGGAAGGGGTGGCCCCACACCTCGAAGTTCTTCCCCACCATGCGCCCGGTGAGGTCCATGGCGCCCAGGTCCCGCTCGGCGAAGGTGACGCGCGGCGCGCGCAGCGTGACGTCCACCACCGGCACGTCGGCGGTGCCCGACACGACGCCGTCCATCACCATGGTGCCCTGCATGCCCATGCGCTCGGCGAGCTCCGGGTCCACCGCCTCGGCCAGCGACAGGCCGTCTCCGCCGAAGCGGTAGTCCAGCCCCCCCTCGAACGTGAAGGTGCCCTCCGCCCAGGTGCGGCCCAGCGGCCCCATGAGGGTGGTGCGCTCCAGCACCATCGCCTTGCCATCCACGAAGCGCAGCCGCGCCGCGCCGTCGCCCATGCGCCGCCCCAGGTAGGTGGTGTCCTTGACGTCGAACGCCACCAGCCCCTCCAGCTTCTCCACGGGGCTGTCCACCTCCACGCGGCCGGTGGCCGTTCCACCCAGCGTGCCCTGCATCACCGCGAGCGACGGACTCAGGCCCGCCACCACGTCCACCAGGTCCTCGTTGCGGCCCTGCGGGACGTTCACCTCCAGGCGCAGGTTGAGCAGCCGCCCGAAGGACACGCCCGCCTTGCCGTAGTACTGCGTGCGCCCCTTCTGGCCGGAGAAGGCGGGGAACGTGAGCACCTGGTCCTTGTAGGCCAGCTTCCCCTGCATCACCCCCAGCGACAGGTTCCAGAACTCGAAGTCGCGGAAGGACAGGCCGGCCTCCACCTTCACGTCCGCCGCGGGGCCCGTCACCGCGTACGTGGCGTGGCCCCGCCCGGCCCAGGGCAGGCCCGCGATGTGGCCGAAGTCCGCCAGGTCCACGTCGCCCTGCCCGTGGATGTCCAGGCCCAGGCCGCCCGCCAGCAGCAGCACGACGTCCCCCGTCACGCGCGAGTGGCCCACCTCCGCGTTGACGTGGCTGAAGGCCACGCGGTCCGACTGGAGCTTCACCTGCGCCTGCGCGCGGGCCTTGTCGAACTCCAGAATCGTGAGCCCGTCCTTCGGCTGCGTGTCGAACGCATGCGTGGCCAGCACGAACTTCCCGGTCCGCAGGTCCAACGGGCCCGACAGGGAGAAGCGCGGCAACAGGTTACCGGACAGCCGGGCGTCCAGCGTGGCCGGGAAGTCCACCCAGGAGCCCTTCACGCCCGCCCGGTCCAGGATGTGGCCCAACGACGCGTCCTCCGTCGTCAGCGACACCTCCAGCGGGAGGTTCGGCGTGAGGCCCAGCCGCCCCGTCGCGCGCACCCTGCCCACGCCCACCGGCAGCGTGAGCTCTTCCAGCCGGACGTCGTCACCCGAGTACGACAAGCGCGCGTGGAGGTTCGTCGGGCCGAAGTTCCCGTACCCCAGGCTGTTGCCCGACAGCTCCAGCGACACCGCGGGGGACGCCACCTTCCCAGCGATAGACACACGCGACCAGAGGTGCCCCGTCGCCGGGCTGGGAATCAGCCGCGCCTGGTACAGCGCGCGCAGCGGGAGGAACACCTGTGCGTCCAGGGCCAGCCGCGGCGCGCACAGCGAATCCACGCGGCCGGACACCGTGGTGGTGATGTCGTCCAGCGACACCTCGGCGCGCTCCAGCTCCAGCAGGGCTTCGTCCGGGTCCAACGCGCCCGCGACCACGAGCTGCCCCAGCGCCAGCTCGCGTCCGTCCGGGCCCAGGCGCACCCGGCCACGCCGGGCCTCCACGTCCAGCTCGATGACGCCCCACTGCTCGTCCCAGCGGACGTCCAGCTCGTCCACCTCCACGCGGCGGCCCTCGGGCAGCGCCAGGCGCAGCTCCGCGCCGGAGATGTCGAGCTTCGCCACGCGCAGGTGCTCGAGCGGCTCCAGGAAGCAGAAGTCGGACTTGGGCTCGGATGGTGCGGAGGGCTGCGACAAATCCAGCGCCACGCGGGGCCGTGTCGCCTTCACCTGGGCCAGCGTCAGCCGTCCCTGAAAAGGCTGGAAGAAGCCGAGCTGCACCTCCGCCCTGTCCACGGCCACCAGCGGAGAGTCCGTGCCGGGAAGGAACAGCGAGAAGCCGTGCACCACCACGCGCGAGCCCAGCGGATCCAACTCGCAACGGCCGAGCCCCACATCCAGGCCCAGCACATCCGGCAGGTGTCGGCGTCCCAGCGTACACGCCACCTCCCAGGACTCCGGCATGCGCAACAGGAGCACGCTCCCCGACAAGACGAGGAGCACCAACAGCAGCGCCCTGCGCGCACCGTGGCGGCTCTGAGAAGACAAAGCCGCTACAGCTTACCCAGCCCTTCGAGGTAGCGGTCGATCTCCGCGAGGTCCACCTTGCTGCTCGCCGTCCTGGGGAGCGCCGACGCCGGAGCGCTCGGCCGCTCGGCTGCTTGCCCGGCGGGCGTGTTCACCCCGAGCAGGCCCAGGTTCTTCCCGATGCGATGCACCAGCTCCGCGGACACCGTCTGCTCGCGCGCGAGGAAGGCCTCGAAGAGCGCGTTGTCGCACAGGGTGTTGATGACGCGGGGCGAGCCAGACGAGTGCTCGTGCACGGCCAGCAGCGCCTCCGGGCTGAAGGGCATGCGCGGGCAGCCCGCGAGCCGGAGGCGGTGCTTGACGTAGGCCTCGGTCGACTCGGCGGTGAAGGGCTCCAGCCGGTAGCGCATGGCCACGCGCTGCGCGAGCGGCGCGTCCAGCTTCAGGTTCTTTTCGATCTCCGGCAGGCCGAAGAAGACGAAGGAGATGAGCTTGCGCTCCGGCACCTCCAGGTTGAGCAGCCCCCGGAACTCCTCCATCAGCTCGCGCGTCTCCAGCATCTGCGCCTCGTCGATGAGGACGACGGCCTTCTTGCCGGACTCGTAGATTTGGAGCAGCCGCTGGTAGAGCTGCGACAGCAGCGCCAGCTTCTCCTGCGCCGGATTCTCCACGCCCAGCTGCAGGGCGATTCGGCGCAGCAGCCAGTTGGCGGTGATGCCGGAGTGGATGATGACGAGCAGCGCGGCCTCGTACTCGGACTCCGGAAGCGAGTCGAGCATGCGTCGGGCCAGCGTCGTCTTTCCCGCGCCAATGTCACCGACGAGGATGGACAGGCCCTTCATGTAGCTCACCGCGTGCATCAGCCGGGTGAGCGCCTGCGAGTGCTGCGCCGAGTTGTAATAGAAGCGGCTGACGGGAGCGTTGGAGAAGGGCTCCTGGGTCAGCTCGAAGAAGTCCAGGTACGTAGTCATGGGCTCGCCGGACCTCGCGGGGTGCAACTACAGGTAGCCGACCTTGCGCGCCTTGGACGCGCCAGCCGCTGGTATCGGAGTGGTGGGCGCCGCGGCTCCCGCGGGTGCGGGCGGGCTGCTGGTGGCCTTGGCCCCATTGCCAGAAGGCGTCGGGAGCGGATCCTCCACCGGCTCCACGGAAGCCGCAAGCCGGGACACATGCCCGGCGACCTCCCGGTACTTCCCGTCCATCGCGGCCACGCGCTGGTAGTGGAAGAGCGCCTTGCCCGCGTCACCCTGGGCCTCGTAGGCCGTCGCCAGCTCGAAGCCGAGCGCCTTGGCCGCCTCGCCGGTGGCGTGGGGATTGGCCAGGCCCTCGCGGAAGACCTCCACGGCCGCCGCCGCGTCGCCGCGCAGCAGTTGGAGCATGCCCATCATGGTGATGCAGTCCAGCTCGCGCTTGCCGCCCGCGCTGCCCTGGCGGGCCACGTCGAACTCGTGGAGCGCGTCGTCGAGCAGGCCCATTTCCTTGTACGCGATGCCCAGGTCGTAGTGCGTGTCCACGTCCTCGGGCTTCACCACCTTGGCCAGGCTCTTCTTGAACTCGGAGAAGACCTCCTCCACCGAGTACTGGAAGTCCTCTTCCGCCGGCAGCGAGGTGGCCCCGGCGTCGTCGCCGAGGTTGTCGATTTCCCCGGCCAGCTCCGCCGCGAGGTCGAACGCGTCGCGCTCGCCCGTGGTCGCCTCGGCTTCCTCGTAGCCGTCCGTGACAGGCTGCACGCTCGGGATGTGCGCCGGCTCCGCGGACGCTTCCTCATGCTCCGCGCCGCCTCCCGCCTCCGCCGCTTCCAGCCGCTCCATCAGCTCGGCTGCGCGCGCGTGGCCCGGGAAGGCAATCATCACCGTCTCGAGAATCTCGCGCGCCTCTTCCAGCAGGCCCTGGTCGAGGAAGAACGACGCCTCGTCGCACTCCTCCGCCGCGGGCTCTTCTTCATCGGCGGCGGCCTCGACTTCGGGCTCGGGCTCTTCGTAGGTGACCGGCTCGGACAGCGCGTCCGCGGGCTCCTCGTAGGCGACCGGCTCGGCCAGCTCGTCCGCGGCCAGGTCCGGCACGTCCTCCACGAAGGGCTCGTCGTCCACGGCCACGACGGCGTGCGAGGCCGTGGGCTCCTCGAACTCCATCGGGTCGCCCAGCGCCGGGGCCCCGAACGAGTCGTCGTCCAGGTCGGCGGCCGTCAACGGCGCGGCCCCCACGCGCGTGGGCACGTCCTCCACGTCCAGTGGCGCAGGCGCCTCGTCGTCCAGCGAGGGCACGTCCAGAGAGTCGAGCGTGGGAACCTGGAGCGTGTCCGGCGAGGCCTCGTCGAGCAGCGCCTGCGTGGGCGCGTGCATCTGCGTGGGCGACGGCTCGTCGTCGTCCCCAAGCGACAGCGCCTCCATGGACGTGGCTTCGCCGTCGTCCACCAGCGACTCGTCGTCGAGCGAGTACGCCGCCGCTGCCGCCAGGTCATCCTCGCTGGAGGCGACGAGCGGCTCGTCGTCGGTGACGCTGAGGCCCGGCTCGTCGGTCAGCGCGAACCGGTCGTCATCCGTCACCAGCGTCTCGTCCACGGACGCCGCCGCGAGGTCCTCTGGGTCTGGCGCGCCGTACACCTCGAACTCGCCCGAGGTGATGGCCTCGCCCACCAGCGCTTCCTCGCTGATGACGGTGGAGTCGCTGTCCTCCTCGATGACCTCGTCGGAGTCGCTCGCGGGCAGCGTGGTCAGCGCCAGCTCGTCACCCGGCGGGTGCAGGAGCGCGTCTTCCGGCGGCGGCGCGACGAGAATCTCGTCATCGCTGGAGTCCACCAGGATGGCGTCCTCGCCCACCGACTCCACCACGGACACCGGCGGCGCGGCGACCACAGGCCCCGTCGTGCGCAGCACGGACAGGAACGCGGGCACCTCGGGATGGGCGGGGTTCTCCTGGAGGATGGTGGCCAAGTACGGCTGCGCGCGCTGCACGTCCGCCGTGCGCGTGCACAGGCGGAGCACGTTCAGCAGCTGCTCCGACGCCTGGGCCATGTTCCCGGACGCGACGTAGATTTGATACGCCTTCTCGTGGGCGTCGAGGTTCTCCGGCTCGACGGAGAAGACCTTGCGCAGGTGCTCCAGCGCTTTGTCGTGGAGCCCGTACTTGACGTAGACGTCCGTCTCGGTGAGCAGCTTGGCGAGCTGCTCGCGCCCCATCCCCGCCGGAGCGGGAGGTGCCACGGGCGCCGGCGCGGGCGCTGCCGACGCGGGCTGGGGCGCGGGGCCGCCGCCGGTC
>NZ_JABXEP010000160.1:0-17562 GCF_013372605.1 Myxococcus sp. AM009 | reverse complement strand
GGTTGCCGTCCTCCGCGTGCATCCTCACCCTGGAGAAGCCGGAAACATTCCTGGACCGCCTGCGCGGAGGAAGGTCGCCGGTTATTGGCAGGATCGCGGATGGCGAGGTGCTCCTCGACGTCCGGTGTCTCGAGGAGGAGGAGCTCCAGGCGGTCGCGGATGCCGTCGCGGCCGCCATTCCAGGGAACCCGCCATGATCAACAGCGCCGTGCTTGTCCTCAACCGGTACTACCAGCCGGTGCATGTCACCTCGGTGAAGCGGGCGTTCACGCTCCTGTACCTGGGGGTGGCCAAGGCCATCGACTCGCAGTACCGGCTCTACGAGTTCGCGGACTGGGCGGAGCTGAGCGCGACGCAGGACTGCATCACCACCATCGAGCGCACCATCCGCGTTCCCCGTGTCCTGGTGCTCAGCGCGTATGACCATCTGCCCCGAGGGCGGGTGCGCTTCTCCCGGCTCAACATCTACGCGCGCGACAACGACACCTGCCAGTACTGCGGGAAGAGCCTGCCGCGCAGCGAGCTGAACCTGGACCACGTCATGCCGCGCACGCAAGGGGGCAAGACGACGTGGGAGAACGTCGTGTGCTCCTGCGTCCCCTGCAACCTGAGGAAGGGTGGGCGGACGCCAGAGCAGGCCCACATGAAGCTGCTCAAGAAGCCCGTGCGCCCGCGCTGGACGCCGCTGTTCCGCGGTGCCAGCCGCAAGGTGACGTACCGGGAGTGGCTGCCGTTCCTGCACCTGGCGGACGCGTCGTACTGGAACGTCGAGCTGCTCGACGAGTAGCGCCTGCCTGCCTGGCGGCCGGGCTCGCCACAGGGGCAGGAAACACCGGGAGTGACGGGTTTTCGGCGCACGCGCGGGCCGGGATGTTCCACTGAACGGATGCGGAAGGTCGGGGAGTCGACGCGACCCTGGGTTCGGGATTTGATGGGGGGGCATGTCCCAACCCTCGCGAGCGCCCCGGACCGAATCCCGTGTCCTGGGCCCCACGGAGCCAGGCCCCATGGTCTCCGGCCCTCCTGGTCTGTCACGCCGTCCTCGCCCCCGGCGCATCATCGCCGTGGGAGGCGGGAAGGGCGGCATTGGCAAGTCCATGGTGTCCGCCAACCTGGGGGTGGCCCTGGCCCAGTCGGGCGCCAACGTGCTGCTCGTGGACGTGGACCTGGGCGGCGCCAACCTGCACACGTGCCTGGGCGTCGGCCAACCCACCGCGACGCTGTCCGACTTCCTGCGGCGGAACAAGGCGCAGCTGGAAGAGGTCATCATCCCCACCGGCATCCCGAGGCTTTCGCTGATCGCCGGGGCGCAGGACGCGCTGGATGCGGCCAACCTCAAGTACGCGCAGAAGCAGAAGCTGCTGCGGACGTTGATGGGCACGTCGGCGGACTACCTCATCCTGGACCTGGGCGCGGGGACGAGCTTCAACACCATCGACTTCTTCATCCTCGCCGACCACGGCGTGCTGGTGATGCTGCCCGAGCCCACGTCGGTGGAGAACGCCTACCGCTTCGCGAAGGCGGCCTTCTTCCGCAAGCTCCAGCAGGTGGAGTCGCAGTACGGCATCGAGGACCTGGTGGAGGACGCGCTCACCACCCGCGAGGGGGCGCTGCGCACGCTGCATGACGTGCTGGCGCAGGCCCGGCGCAAGGACCCGGCCATCGCGGAGCGCCTGGAGCGGGAGCTGTCCGCGTTCCGCATCCGGCTCGTGGTGAACCAGGCGCGCACGGATGCGGACCTGTCCGTGGGCACGTCCGTGGCCGCCGCATGGAAGAAGTTCTTTGGCATCGAAATGGATGTCCTGGGGGCCATCCGCTACGACGACGAGGCGTGGCGCGCGGTGCGCAAGCGCAAGCCCGTCCTCCTGGAGCGGCCGGATTCCGCGGCGGCCACTGCCATTCAGGGCATCGCAACGCGTATCCTCGCACTCGACGGCTCCCCCCAGCGCTCCACACCATGAAGCCCTTCGAGCAGCAGACCTATTACGAGATTCTCGAAGTCCCCGTCACCGCGCCGATGGAGGAGATTCGGGCGGCGTACGAACGGCTCAGTGAGCTGTATTCGCCGGACTCCATCGCCGTCTATGCGCTCGTGGACGAGGGCCAGGTGGATGGGCTCCGCGCTCGGATGGCCGAGGCGCTGGAGATTCTCTCCGACGAAGAGCTGCGCGCCGAGTACGACAAGGACCTGGGGCTCCCGGCCCGCCGGTTGATGGATGCGGCGGCGACGGGGGGCTCGGTGGCTCACGCCGACGCGTCGGTGGAAAAGCGTGCGGAGCCGGAGCTTGTTGGGGTTGCCGCACCCGGCGCGGAAGATCAGACTGGCCTCCTTTCGACGCAGGTCCCCGAAGCGGGGACGAACGGGAGGCCAGGGGCAGTGCGAGACGTGCCGGTGGAGGACTCGGAGACCGCGAGCACGGAGCGGGACGGGGAAGGGGAGGCCGCGGACAAGGCGACGGAGCCTCGGGTGGAGCCGCTGCCCGCGACCTTGGGACAGGCGGACTTCCGGGCGTCGTTCTTCCGTGGGTTCTCGTTCGCGTATGTGTCCAGCTCGTTGCAGGACACGCAGCGGATGGGGAGCGCGGTGGACGTCCCCGTGGCGTCGATTCAGCCCCAGGCTTCGGGGGAGGGGACGGGCACGGAGGCTGCGAGCGCTGAGTCGCAGCGCGAGGCTCCGCCCCCTCCGGTTCCAGCAAGCACCAGCCTGGTGCCGGCGGCTCCCCCGGAGCCCTCCAGCCCGGCGCCCGAGGCCGAGGCCGAGTCGGCCGCCATCGTCCCTGTGCGTCCGGAACCCTCCGCGGAGGCGCAAGCCGAGCCCGGCCGGGCAGGGGCGCGTCCTGGACGGCCCTTGGGAGACGCGCCGCAGCTCGCCCAGGACTCCGCTATCGCCACGGCGGAGGCGGCGCTGGCGCAGGTGTCCCAGGTCGCGTCGCGGGCCCGGGAGCCGCGGCCTCGCATTCCGGAAATCCCGTCCGACGCCGAGTTCAACGGCGAGCTGCTCCGTCAGGTCCGCGAGGCCCGGGGGATGACCCTCCAGCAGGTGGCCGACCGCACCCGCATCACGCGCAGTCACCTGGAGAACGTCGAGGCGGACCGCTACACGTTGCTCCCGCCCGCGGTCTACCTGCGAGGTATCCTGATGAACCTCGCCCGCGAGCTGGGGTTGGATCCACTCCGCGTCTCCAAGAGCTACCTCGCCCTGTCTTCTGAGAAGGCAGGCCGGAAGTAGGGGCGCCCCCCGAAAGTGCTCGGATGTCACCGGCGTTGCGAGGAAAGTTGACTCGCCTTCAGCCGCTGCCTAAGTAGGTAGCACGATGACGGACGAGGAAAAGGTCAAGGCGATGCGGCTCGCCCGTGCGATTGCCTCGGATATCTCGCTCTACAACGAGCAGAAGATCATCAAGGGAATCGAACAGGACAACCTCTTCGAGGTCCTCAAGGAGGAGCTCGAAGAGGGCCGCGATCTCTACAAGAGCCGCGTCAGCCAGGAGATCTTCACGAAGATGAACTTCTTCGAGCGGGCGATCAACGACATCGTCCTGCGCTCGAAGGCGCATGTGAAGTCGAAGATCTGGTAACCCCCTCCCCGTGGTAGCGCCCGACACGCGAGAGTTCCGCGCTCCGCCCGAAGCTCGCGGCGAGCGCGTCGATCAGTACCTCGCGCGCGCGTTCCCGGCCCTCACGCGCTCCCGCATCCACGGCCTCATCGAGGCCGGGCATGTGCTCACGGACGGCCAGCCGGCCAAGCCGGCCCGGCGTCTGCGCGGCGGTGAGCTGCTCGTCCTCCACATCCCCGCGCCCGTTCCCGCCGTCCCGTTGGCGGAGGAGCTCCCGCTCGCGCTGCTGCACGAGGACCGCGACCTGGTCGTCGTCGACAAGGCGGCGGGCATGGTCGTCCACCCCGGCGCGGGCCACGCCTCTGGCACCCTGGTCAACGCGCTGCTGCACCGGGTGAAGGACCTGGCCGGCGTCGGGGGCGAGCTGCGGCCCGGCATCGTCCACCGGCTCGACAAGGACACCACCGGCTGCCTCGTCGTGGCGAAGAACGAGCAGGCGCTGGTGGCGCTCCAGAAGGCCTTCAAGACGCGCGCGGTGGAGAAGACGTACCTGGCGCTGGTGCACGGCGTGCCGCCCGCGGAAGGGCGCATCGAGACGCTCTACGGCCGTCACCCCATCCACCGCCAGCGCTTCACGGGCAAGGTGAAGGAGGGCAAGAGCGCCGTCACCGTGTACCGCGTCCTCGAAGCCTTCGAAGGCGCCGCGCTGGTGGAGGTGGACCTGCTCACCGGCCGCACGCACCAGATTCGCGTGCACCTGTCCGAAGCCGGCCACCCCCTGCTGTGCGACGCGCTCTACGGCGCCGGGCGCAAGCCGAAGGGCGCCGCGGCGCAGGCCCAGGAGCGGCTGGGGCGTCAGGCGCTTCATGCGTGGCGCCTGTCCTTCGCGCACCCGCGCACGGGCAAGGTGCTGAAGCTGGAGGCGCCCATTCCCGCGGACCTGGAGGCGGCCCTGGCGCTGCTCCGGGCCACCGCTCCCTCTCCGGAGGCGCCGCCCGCCACCCGAAAGCAGCCCGCGCCCCGGAAGGCGGCGGGCGGCGCGAAGCGGACTACAGGCCGGACACGCTGAGCGACTGCTGGCGCTTGGACAGCACCTTCACGGGCTGGATGGCCATCACCCGCATGAAGACGGCCAGCAGCTCCGGGTCGAACTTGTTCCGCATCTCCGACCACATCAGCATCAGCGCCACCTCGGGGCCGTAGGCATCCCGGTACGGGCGCTTCGAGGTGAGGGCGTCGTACGCGTCGCAGATGGCGATGATCTTCGCGTACGCCCCGAGGTTCGTCTTCGGGATGATCATCTGGATGTTGCCGCGGGAGTCGCGCACGGCGGTACCGAAGTCCGTCTTGTGCTCGAACGTCGTCACCACGCGCAGCAAGGTGGAGCGGCTGAAGCCCTTCTCCATCAGGATGTTGCGCACGGAGATGAGCGGCGCGCGCTGCACCGTCTGCTTCTCCTCGGGCGTCAGCGCGCCGCGCTTCGTCGACAGCTCCTCCGACAGCGTGGCCATGCCGGCGTCGTGGAAGAGGGCGATGTAGCCCAGGTCGCGCAGCTGCGGCTTCGTCAGGCCCAGCTCCGCGCCGAAGACGACGCTCATGAGGCACACGTTGACCTGGTGGTACACGAGGTAGTCGTCCTCGCGCCGCATGGTCGTCATGCCCAGGAAGTGCGTCCGCTGCTCGTAGGAGATGTCGACGAAGTCCTGCACCAGGCGCAGCGCCTTGGAGGCGTTGATGGGCTTCCCGGCGCGCACCGACTCCAGGTACTTCGTGAGGAAGAACACGGCGCGCGCGTAGATGGTCATCGCGTACTTCTTGCGGTCCACCTTCTGGTCGCCAGGGTTGTCCAGGTCCTTGTTCAGCTTCTCCTTCAGCTTGGAGAACTTGGCCACCCGCATGTTGAGCAGCTTGCGGTTGGACAGGCCGTCCTCGTCGGCCGCGGCCGTCTGCTCCTTGCTGAAGATCCAGATGAAGTTCTTCAGGTCCGGAACGGTGACGGGCTTGGTGAGCGTGAAGCCACCCACGTCCTTCGAGCGCAGCTCCGCCAGCAGGTAGCGCTGGTTCTCGATGGAGTTGAGGTCCACCTTCACCAGCATGCCGTTCAGGTAGAACGACTCCTTGACGCCCGTGAGCTCCAGGCGGCCTTCCTTGCCGATGATTTGATTGATGATGTCCTGGAGCTGGTGCAGCGGCTTCTGGAAGACCGCGTTCTCCGGGTCATACATCTTCACCGAGCGCACCAGCATGTACATGCCGGCCACCAGCGAGCGCGCCAGTCCCTGGAGCTTCTCGTTGTGCTCGCGGCCGAACTCGCTGGTGTTCTCGTCCTGCGACTGGGTGATTTTCAGGTTGTCGGCCATGCGCCTATGCCTCCTCCGACAGCGCCGAGTCTCCGAAGAGCGTCTTCTTCGTCTGGTACATCGCCTTGCGAGCCGAGGTGAGGACCTCCAACGGCTGGTTCTTGTCCTCCACCACCGCCTGTAACATCTTGTAGCCCTGGATGGAGCACGCGCCGCCCAGGCCGTGGATGGCCAGCAGCTTGTCCTCCAGCACGCGCTTCTTGTTGAGCAGCGACGGCTTCGTCGCGAGCATCTGCTGCATCATCGACAGGGCGCCCGGGGTGCCCGTGGAGCCGATGGCCGCGTACACCGCGGCGCGCTCGTCGGGCGTCTTCTTGTCGAAGCCGGGCTCCCGCACCAGGCGCATCAGGTCCACGTAGCCCTTGTCGCGGTCGAACTCCGGCAGCAGCTTCGCCGCCAGCATGCGCACCTGGGAGATGGGGTCCGCGAGCGCGTCCACGATGATGCGCCGGGCCTCGCCCGTGCGGCCGCGGCCGATGATGTTGAGCACCTCCAGCTTCACCACCAGGTTGGGGCTCTTGAGCACCTGGCCGAACATCTTCACCCGCTCCGGGTGGTTGCTCTTCTCCAGGATGTAGACCATGTCGCGCACTGTCTGCGGCCGGTCTGACATCAGGCGCGCGACGAAGGGCTCGGGCAGCTCGCGCGCGAACCCCGCGAGCGCGTCACACAGCAGGGTGCGGTTGTCGGCGACCTCGATGCTCTCCAGCACCGACAGCAGGGGGATGATGGAGTCCCGGTCCAACCCCTGGAGGTAGCGCGACACGTCCGCGGGGTTCTTCGGCCGCGTCGTCTTGAGCGACTCGCCCACGCGCATCAGGCGCTGCTCCTCACCCATCTTGTGGAGGAAGTTCTCCAGCATCTTCGCCAGGTCCTCGCTGCCCTCGCGCTGGGACAGCGCGCGCAGCTTGAGGACGATCTGGTTGACGGTGCCGAAGTCGTCCTGGAGGAGGAGCATGTCCAGGAGCTGCACGAAGATCTCCTCCAGCAGGGACGCGTCATCCACGCCGCCTTCCACCACCTGGAACACGGCGCTCACCAGCTTGGGGAACAGCCGGGCGTTCTCCTCCTCGGAGACCTCGCGCTGCAGCTTCGCCTTCAGCTCGTCCGAGGCGTGCCGTCCGCCCACCACGAGGCCGCGAATCTGCTCCACGCCATCCAGCCTGGCGTCCAGGTCCTCCGCGGACACACGCGCGAAGCGCAGGTAGTCATCCGAGTTCGTCGTCAGGCGCGAGTAGAGGTAGCCCACCACCTTGTCGACCTCGACCTGGACCTCCTCCTCGGAGGCGTTCTCCATGGAGAAGCCTTCCACCACCACGTACTCCACGTGCTCCATGCTCGCGCGCCACAGTTGCGCCAGCACGTCCTCCGCGCCGCGCTCCGGCTCCGACAGGGCGATGAGCGTGAAGGTGGTCAGCTCCTCCACGGTGAGACCCGGGCGGAAGATGAGCTGCCGGATGCCGTCGCGGAAGAACTTGTAGGGCAGCGGGGTGTCTTCGGAGAACAGCGCCTCACCGAGGAGCAGGAAGTTCTGCTGCTCCACCTTCATCGACAGGGGGCCGAACTTCTCCGTGTAGGAGGCAATCGACTCGAGCGCCTTCCCGAGGAACTCCGGGAAACGCGACTCGTTGTGGCGATACATCCCGATTTGTTTGATGCCCTTGAGCAGGTGGAAGGCGAACGTCTTCGCCAACTCAACCTTCTCGCGTGCCTCGGGCGAAAGCTGAGGCTCCGCGTTGGATTCCTGGATGGCTTTAGGGGGGTGGGCCATGCTGTCACCCGAGCCTAACCCGATTTTGGACGGCCACCCAGGACACGGCCCGTGGAAGTCCCAGGGCTTGGGTGGGGTCCCGGTGACGGGGATGAGAATGACGGGGATTTCCGGTTGTGTTGCCACATGCGTCATCCGCCGGAGCGAGGCGACGTCCATGGCGCGGTTGCTGACGTGCTCACTGCTGCTGCTCTCGCTGACGGGGTGTTTCCGGATGAGCCTCCGCTCCGGAGCGCCGCGCGGAGGGGCGCCCGAACAACAAACGGGCGTGAGCCTGGTCGCCGGACTGACGACCTCCAACGTGGTGACGCCGGAGTGCCAGCACGGCTTCTCCCGCGTGGATGTGTATTGGCCGTGGTGGGGCCCCGTCGTCTTCGCGGCGACCTTCGGCATCGTCGCGCCGCTGCGCACGGAGTACGTGTGCGCGGAGGCCGCGGGGGCCGCTGGCGTCGCGCCGCCCGAGCACGTGCCGCCCTCCCACTCGCCGCTCTGAGGGCGCTGGCCCGGGTGGGTGCGCGCCGCCTCCTGGACGGGGTTTCAGGAGGCACGCCGCACCCGCCCCGGAAATGAGCGGGGCGGCGAGGAATGCGCCTCGCCGCCCCGGGGTGTCTCAGCGGTGTTTCAACCGACCTACGCTTCCTTCTGCGGCGGCGGGGACACGGCGGCGCTCGGGCCCTTGAGGGCGGAGCGCAGCAGGAACAGCGTGAGGCCGCCGAAGAAGAGCAGGCCCCAGAGGTTGGACCACAGCGGGTGGGCGTGCTCGCTCTCGCCCACCAGGTTGAGGAAGCCGCCCAGGCCGCCCTGGTTGCCCAGCAGGGCAGGCAGGTTCAGCGCGCGGGTGCCTGCTCCGTCGGTGGCGATCTCCAGGAAGGCGATGAGCACACCCGCGATGGAGCCGCCGGCGATGAAGCCGGAGGAGAGCAGGGTGCCCGGCGAGAAGTCGGACTCACCGCCGCGGATGCGATCCACGAAGTAGCGCACCATGCCGCCCACGAAGAGCGGCGCGCTGCTGCTGATGGGCAGGTACACGCCCACCGCGAAGGGCAGGGAGGACACGCCGCACAGCTCCAACATCAGCGCGATGAACACGCCCAGGAGCACCAGATCCCACGGCAGCTTCTGGGTGAGGATGCCGTCGATGATGAGCGCGAAGAGCTGCGCCTTGGGCGCCGCGTAGCGCGTCAGCTGCTGGCCTTCGTAGACGCTGATGCGACCGCCGATGCCCGGGTCCACCACGTACTGGATGGTGTCGGACGCATCGAGCAGGTACTTGCCCGCGGGCACCGGCGTGTCCGCGCCGCGCACATAGCCTTCCTTGTAGGTGCGCTCCGGGCCGTCCGTGACGGCGCCCAGGTCCGCCACCTTGATGGGGGCGCCGCTGGGGACGTTGAGCGTCACCGCGCCCAGGTCCTGTGAGGACACGTCGCGCCAGCTGCGCAGCTCCGGCGTGGCGCCCTGCGTGTTCAGCTCGTAGCCCTGCGCCCAGACGGCCTTGCGCAGCGCCGCCACGTCCAGGCCGCGCGCGGCCAGGGTGTCGGCGGAGACGGCCCAGGGGAAGGTGTGCTGGACGCGCGTCTCGTTGGAGAACTCCGTCACCTTCACGCCCGGGTGGGGTTCGGGGATGGTGACGGTGGCGCCGCGGTTGAGCGTCACCAGCACCAGGCCGATGAACATCGCGCTGGTGAGCACGCCGACGAAGAGCGCCATCTGCTGGCGCCGGGGCGTGCCGCCCACCAGGAAGGCCGTCTTGAGGTCCTGCGCGGTGGTGCCGCCGTTGGACGCGGCGATGCCGACGATGGCCGCCGTGGTGAGGGCCATGAAGCGGTCCTCGGACGACGTCCAGCCCATGAGCAGGTACACGAGGCAGGTGATGAGCAGCGTGGCCACCACCATGCCGGAGATGGGGTTGGACGAGCTGCCAATCTCTCCGGTGATGCGCGCGCTCACCGTGACGAAGAAGAAGCCGAAGATGACGATGAGGATGGCGGAGATGAAGTTCACCTCCAGCGGCGGCGCCAGCCAGATGGCCAGCACCAGCATCGCGCTGCCGCCCAGCACCAGCGTGATGGGCAGGTCCTGCTCCGTGCGCAAGAGCTGCGGCACGGCGCCCTGGCCCCGCGACGCCGTCAGCGTCTCCAGGCTGCGCTTGAAGGCCCCGACGATGGTGGGCAACGAGCGGATGAGGCTGATGAGGCCGCCCGTCGCCACGGCGCCCGCGCCGATGTAGAGCACGTAGGCGTTGCGAATCTCGTCCGGCGACATGTCCCGGATGAGCTGGCCGTTGTGCATCAGCAGCGGCGTCTCCAGCCCGCCGCCGAAGAAGGAGATGGCCGGGATGAGGATGAGGTAGCTCAGCACACCACCGGCGAAGGTGATGGCCGCCACGCGGGGGCCGATGATGTACCCCACGCCCAGCAGCTCCGGGCTCACCTCGGTGGAGACGGTGGCGCTCTTGAGCCCCTGCAGCGGCGTGCTCAGCACCTCGCGGAACAGCTTCATGCCGGAGTAGGCGAGCTTGTAGACGCCGCCCACCACGAAGCCGGTGATGACGGTGCGGGCGTTGGTGCCGCCCTGCTCGCCGACGATGAGCACGTCCGCGCTGGCGGTGCCTTCCGGGTAGGGCAGCCTGCCGTGCTCCTGGACGATGAGGCCCTGGCGCAGCGGAATCATCATCAGCACGCCCAGCACGCCGCCCAGCGCCGCGGTGAGGAAGGCGTGGGTGAGGCTGATGTCGTAGCCCAGCAGCAGCAGGGCGGGGAGCGCGGCGGCCACGCCGAAGGCGAGCGACTCACCGGCCGAGCCCGTCGTCTGGACGATGGTGTTCTCCAGGATGCTGGAGTTGCCCAGGGCCCGGAAGATGGCGATGGAGAGCACCGCGACGGGAATGGACGCGGAGACCGTGAGGCCCACCTTGATGGCCAGGTACACGGACGAGGCGGCGAACACGATGCCCAGCACCGAGCCGAGCACCAGGGCCCGCATCGTCATCTCCGCCGGAGACCTGTCGGGGGGGACGTACGGAGTGTGGGCGACTGTCGCGAGCGTTTGCGCGACAGGGACGCGATCCTCGGAGATCGGCGGCGAACCGTGGGCCAAGCGGGGGGCTCCTTCGAAGGGAAACCGGCCCCTTCTAGCAGGCCCACGGCTGGCCGTGAAACAACGCCTTCAAATGGGAAGCGCCCCCGCCAGCAGGGCGGAGGCGCTTCGAGGCGGGCCAGCCCCGGAATGCCGGGGCAGCTGGCCGCGTCAACCCCGGCTCACTGCTGGACGGCGACGGCCTCCGGGTCCACCTCGGCCATGAGCGCGGCCAGCTCCGACTTGAGCTTGTCCTTGGCGCGAATCTCCAGCTGGCGGGCGCGCTCGCGCGAGAAGCCGAAGTGCTCACCCAGCTCCTTGAGCGTCATGGGGCGCTCGTTCATGACGCGCTGCTCGATGATGAAGCGCTCGCGCGGGTCCAGGCGCATCAGCGCGGTGCGGACGCGGGCGTTGATGAGGCCCGCCTCCTCCTTGTCCGCGAACTCGTCATCCTGCGGGGCCGCGGCGCTCACCACGAAGTCCACGTGGCTGTTGCCGCCGTCCTCGCCCATGGGCGCGTCCAGCGACAAGTCCCGGCCACCCATGCGCTGCTCCATCTCCCGCACCTCGCCCGGCTTCACGTGAAGCCGGCGGGCGATGTCATCCACGTTCACCGCCGCGTCGCCGCTGCCGAACTTCTCCAGCTCGCGGCGCGTGCGGGCCAGACTGAAGAACAGCTTCCGCTGCGCCTGGGTGGTCCCCAGCTTCACGAGCGACCAGCTCTTGAGGATGTAGTTCTGGATGTACGCGCGAATCCACCACACCGCATAGGAGATGAGGCGGATGCCCTTGTCCGGATCGAACTTCTGCACGGCCTTCATCAGGCCGATGTTCCCCTCCTGGATGAGGTCGGACATCTTGATGCCGTAGGAGCGGTACTCGTAGGCGACCTTCACCACGAAGCGCAGGTTGGCGGTCACCATCCGGTGCCCGGCCGCCAGGTCGCCCTTGAGGAAGCGGCGCGCGAGCTCCTGCTCCTCCTCCACCTTGAGGAGGGAGTAGTGGTTGATCTCCGAGAGGTACATCGCCAGGGAGCCGGAGTTGGACGACTGCTCGGTGGATGCCTGCATGAAATATTTCTCCGACGGTGGGCCTCGCGGGGAGGCCAAAGATGGATGGATTTCGTCTGACGACGTGACAACGGGAGCTTGAGCAACGGAAATGCCAACCTGCCCCAAAGGGTCATCCCCAATGTCTGCGAGGGGTTGGCGCGCTCCAGCGGCGTCTGCGAAGCCGCAATCCTGTAACCGTTACGTTGCACCGGCATGAATCGCCGGATGCGCTAGCTGTAGGAGATTCAGAACTGTTCGCATTCGGGCCTCCGGGGGCTGCGCAGGGCCGTGCTCCCAGTGGGGGCGCGGCCGTTGGAGCGATGCCCGTCCCACGACGTGGCCGCCCCGCCGGAAAAGGCGTAACGACGCCTCACGCCGCTGACACGCCCAGGCCGCCGGCACGCGAGGTGGGCGGCCGGCCAGACAGGCGCGGGGACTGAAGCCAGGGTGTCAGGAAGCGCGCGCTTGGGGCGGGCGGGTGCCTTCGCTGGCGACGCGCTGGGGCTGCGTGAGAACAGCCCGCCTCAGGTCCGCCAGCAGCCGCGTGGCCTCTCCCTGCAGGAGCGGGCGGCCGCCGAAGCGGGCTTCCAGGTAGCGCCGGGTGACGGGCGCCAGGGCGGGGGCCAGCGGATGCCGCTCCCGGGCAAGCCGCGCGTCCAGCGCTTCCAGTGTCTCCCCGTCGACCCGTGTGATGCGCGCGGAGGTGAGCTGCGCCTCCACCGCGTCCGCGAAGCGCGTGGCCTCCAGCGGTCGCTCACGCGACAGGAACCGGGTCAGCAACCGCCAGGCGGTATAGGCCGCGGCGGCGGCGAGCAGCGCTACACCGAAGGCCCGGGGAGGCGGCGCACGGCCAGGCGGCTCGTCCTTCTTCGGCACCTCGTGTGAGCGACTGAGCGAGCGGAGGACCGTCAGCTGATCTCGGAAGTTGTAGTCCAGGACGACGTCGCGCCACTGCGACTCCACGACCTCGTAGAAGTTGATGAGCTGCTCCAGCAGGCGCGGAGACTGGCTCGCGCGGTGGGCCGGCGGTGTCGCGTCCACGGTGATGAAGCCGCGTCCCGGCACCAGCACGTGCGTCCAGGCATGCGCGTCACCCGCGCGGACCACGTAGCCGCCCGTCACGCGCTCGCCGCCGAAGAAGCCGGTGGCCAGCCGCGCCCGCATGCCCTGGGTGCGCAGCATCAACGTGAGCGCGGTGGCGAAGTGCTCGCAGTGTCCCTGCTTGCGCTGGAAGAGGAAGTCGGCGACCGGGTCTGGCACGTCGCCGCTCAGCTCCAGCGTGTAGCTGTATTCGCGTTGCAGCCACGCGGACAGCTTCCGCGCGGCGGCCAGCGGGTCGCGCTCGCCGTTCAGCACCCGCGCGGCCGTCTGGGCGACGCGGACGTCCAGCCCCTCCGGCAGCGCCAGCAAAGCGTCCTGCTCCTCCGGGGGCAGGTCCTGGAGGTCGTCACCGCTGGCGCCGGGCGGGAGGCTGTAGGCCTCATAGGAATACGAGATGCCGGAGTCGCGGAAGCGCACCTCGCCGCCGCCCAGTTCGTGGATTTGGGTGCGCCGGGAGCCCTGCCGCGTGTTCGCCACGGCGTTGCCCAGCCGCGAGGGTGTCTCCATCGCCACCAGCGTGCGCGCGCCGTACGCGGGCATCAGCTCCACGCGCTGGTGGACCAGGTTCTCCCGTCCCGGCCGCAGCGTCGTCATGAACCCGGCGCCGTCGCTGGTGGTGCGCGCGCTGGACCACTCCTGGCCGTCGAAGACGTCATAGGTGCGGCCCACCCAGTACGCGTCGAGCGCGTCCTTCTCCGGGTCCGGGGACAGGGTGGCGCGCAGCACGATGCGCGGGTTGCCCTTGATGGTGCCCGCGCCGCCCAGTCGCACGGTGTTGGAGAAGCCCGCGGTGGCCACGCCCAGGCCAGGCGAGGCGCTGGGGCCAATCATGTTCCAGTTGAGGCGGGGGAAGAGGATGAAGAAGGCCACCGCGCCCACCACGGCGAAGCCCACGCCCGTGGCCAGCGGGCCCATCACCGCGCGCACCGGGACCGGCTCGCCTTCGGGGACGGCGGACTCCACCACGCCCAGCGCCAGGGCGATGCTGGCCAGCACGCCGAAGCCAATCAGGAAGAGGCCGTAGACGAGCTCACCGGAGAGGGCCGCGCCGCCCGCCACCATCAACAGGCCGGACAGGTGGACCTGGCCGTCGGTGGTCGCGTCCGGCGTGGACAGCAGGCGCTGCGCGGAGATGAGGCCCGCGAAGGCACAGGCCGCCACCACCAGGTTGAGCGAGCCCGCGAGCACGTTCGTGCCCAGCGTCAGCGCCACGGCCAGCAGCAGCAGCGCCGTGAGCTTCACCCGGTTGGAGAAGGGGCGCCGCCCCGCCAGCGCGACCACCAGGGCCACGCCGTAGAGGACCAACGACCAGATGGGGAGCTGGCCGGACACCGCCATGGACGCGAAGGCGAACCCGGAGCCCAGGTCCCGCAGCACCAGCCTCAGCCGCGTGCCCTTCCTCATGCCGCCTCCTCGTCACCGCGAGGGCGCTCGTGCCCCAGCCACGCCAGCACCCGCAGCAGGCGCCGCTCCTGGGCCATACCCGCGGCGGGGCGGAGGCGCTCCTCTGGCGTGTCCAGGCCCACCTCGTGTCCTTCCTCGATGAGCCGGCGGGCCAGGGCGGCCACTTCCTCGCAGCGGCGCTCGAGCGCCTCCGCGTCGAGCCCGTCCGCCACCGTCAGCATGAAGGTGCGCCGCTCCTCGCGCTCGCGCTCCACCCGCAGCAGCTTCCCGGCGGAGGCGCTCTTCATCCAGTGGATGCGCCGGGCGTCCTCACCCGGCGCCAGCTCCCGCAGACCGCTCAAGTCTCCGTTGCCGTCATTGCGGCGGGGATTGCCCGCGTCGCCCACGGGGCCTTGCTCCGGCGCGCCCGGATCCTGGCAGGCGTAGGTCCGCCGCGGGTAGACGAGCAGCGTGCTCTCCAGCGGAAACGTGCGCGTCTTGGCGAACAGCCCCAGCGGCCAGGTGGTGGTGACGCGCACGCCCGTGAGCAGCACGGGCCCGCGCTGGGGCGCGGTGAGGTCCGCTCGCACGACGTGGTCCACCCCCGCGGGCAGGTAGCCCACGCCACCCCCGCCGGTGAGCGGCGAGTCCGCCTCCGACAGCGTGAGCGCGAAGGCGTGGCCCTGGCCGCGGGAGACGGCCCACCGGAAGGCGAAGGGCTCCTGGGCGAAGGCCGCGTCCGCGCCCACGCGGCGCACCGACAGATAGCGCAGGCACCGCTCGGACAGGACGCCCGACACCACCACCATGCTCAGCAGCAGGCCCAGCAGCAGGTAGAGGAGGTTGTTGCCGGTGTTGAGGGCGCCCAGGCCCACGCCGAACGTCACGACCAGATAGGTGCGTCCGATGCGCGTCACCTTCAGGGTGCGCGGCGGGCGGAGCCGCGAGCGGACCCGGGCCCACCATGACGGCAGCCGGGGCTTCACCGGGGCGCCGGGACCTTTCGGGCGATCTCCTCCAGCAGGTGCGCCGCCTCGTCGCGCGCGGCCACGCCCTGCACGGCGCTGCGCAGCAGGATTCGGTGGGCCCAGCAGGGCACCAGCGCCGCGCGGACGTCTCCGGGCGTGGCGAAGTCCCGGGCCTCCCACAGCGCGTTGGCCCGCGCGGCCGCGCCCAGCGCGAGCACCGCGCGGGTGGAGGCGCCTCGCTCCAGGTCCCCATGTGAGCGCGTGGCCGTGGCCAGCCGCACCACGTAGTCCGCCACCGAAGCGTCCAGCCGGAGCGCCGCCGCGAACGCGCGCAGCGACGCCAGCTCCTCGGGACCGGAGACGCTCTCCACCGCGTCCAGGGGCGGCGCGCCGTCGCGGGTGACGAGCAGCCCGGCCTCCACCTCCGGCGTCGGGTGGCCCAGGGACATGCGCACCATGAAGCGGTCCAGCTGCGAGTCCGGCAGCGGGTAGGTGCCGGAGAAGTCCACCGGGTTCTGCGTGGCCACCACCGTGAAGGGCGCGGGCAGCCCGTGCGTGGCGCCGTCCAGGGAGACCTGCCCCTGCGCCATGGCCTCCAGCAGCGCGGACTGGGTGCGCGGCGGGGCGCGGTTCAGCTCATCCGCCAGCACGAGCTGCCGGAAGAGGGGACCGGGGCGGAACTGGAAGGTGGCCGTCTGCGCGTGGAAGACCTGGGCGCCCAGCACGTCGGCGGGCATCAGGTCCGCGGTGAACTGGACGCGGGCGAAGCTCAGGCCACAGGCCTTGGCCAGGGCCTCGGCGAGCGTCGTCTTGCCCACACCCGGGACGTCCTCCAGCAGCACATGGCCGCCGGCGACCAGGGACGTCACCACGAGCTGGAGCTGGGCGGACTTTCCCTGAACCGCGCGGCCCAGCTGGGTGGCGATGCGTTCCATCGCCGAGCGCGCGTTTGCGGGGGAAGGCACCGGGGAGAGGGCGCGGGCGGGCTGGTTCATCTGCCGCCACTGTAGCCGACTCCCTCGATTGCCAACACGCCTCGCGTCCGGGCTTGCACCGCGGACGCTCCCTCCCGAGGCGGCGAAGCGCCTACGACAGGAGGAGGTCCTCGGGCGTGTAGTAGGCGGGGCGCGGCGACGTCCCTGTGCCCACACCGAAGTATCGGAACATCCGCTCGTGGTGGGTGGCCAGGCCACGCAGCTGGACAGGGCGCTCCACCAGGCCCTGCGTCAGGACACCCACGGCGCTGTCCTTGAACTCCCGCAGGTGGGCGAAGTCCAGGACGACCTCACACCCGCTCAGGGCGCTCAGGGATGTCTGGACTTCTTCCGCCGTCTTGCCGTCCAGCGTGCCTTCCAGTCGCAGCGTCACGAAACCTGCGGACTCTTCACGGTGGATCTGTAGCGCCGCCATTGCTGTGCTCTCCAAGTTGGCGCGGAGCCCTGGCTGGAGCGTCTTCGCTCCAGTCCTTCCACGGAGGACCCGTGGGGTGCTCCCGCCCGGCGCACAGTGCACAGGGTCCGCGGGTTTGGTTACCCCCCACCCCGCAACTTTCTCGCGACTGTCGTGCACCCGTCGCATGGCGTGTCGCTCAGCGCTCAGCTCTTCTGCCCGTGCGCCTTCTGGGCCTCTCGCAGTGTGAGCTGCTTCGTCTGCTCGGCCTTCAGCTTGCGGAATTCCTTCACGACCTTGGCGGGGTACCCGGCCATGAACTTCGTGCGCGCCTCCTTCTTGGCCAGGATGCGGCGGGCCAGCCCGGGGCCGGCGTTGTAGGCGACCAGGGCCTTCTCCACGGTGCCGAAGCGCTGGATGAGGTCCGCCAGGTACGCGGTCCCCAGCTCCACGTTGGTCTCCGAGTCGAAGAGGTTGCTGGTGCGGCCCAGCCGCAGGCCGGCCTTGTCCGCCAGCCAGGTGCCGGTGGCCGGCATCACCTGCATCAGGCCCATGGCCCCCACGTGGGACACCGCGTAGTTGTTGAAGGAGCTCTCGCAGCGGATTACCGCCACCACCAGGAGCGGGTCGATGTTGTTGCGAGCCGCCTCACGGACGATGGCCACCGCCAGCCGGCGCTGCTGCCGGGCGGGGAGGCCAGAGGCCTTCACCATCTCCGTGATTCCCAGGGCCTCGGCCTCGGCGTAGAGGGCCTCATCCTCGTAGAGGTGCAGCCTGGCCAGGGTCGCCTTCAGCTCGGCGTCGCGCTCGGCCAGCCTCGCGCGCAGCTCCGTCACCTCCGGCCCCTCGCCCTGGGCGCCTTCCGGCACCTGCACCGGAAACGCGACCGCCCCCGTCCCCACCAAC